>JAGGTI010000081.1 GCA_021163775.1 Candidatus Zixiibacteriota bacterium | reverse complement strand
TTCCGCTTGCCTTTGGGTGTCTACATCCCCTATTATTTTAAGTTACGTTTGTCTATTGTATTGTAAGGAGTTATGGCTAAGAAACGACGTGTCATCAGGGGGATGCCAATATCGGCAGGTATTGCGCTCGGTAGAGCGCAGGTGATTCTGGTCGGTCATCTCGACGTGGCTGAAAAACCGATTACCGCTTCGCAAGTGAAGGCCGAGATTGTGGCGCTGGACAAGGCGGTTGATATAACTTCCACCGAACTCCGTGATCTGCGTGACTCTGCCAGTCGCAAGATGTCGTCCTCGGTGTCACGAGTTTTTGATGCCCAACTTCTTATTGCCACTGATCAGGATTTCCTCAAGAAGGTTCGAATCGAGATTGGTGTACAACGCCGCAATGCCGGGTTTGTGTACTATCAGATGATCAAGCGTACCACGCACCAGCTATATCTTTCGAACGACCAATATATGAGGCAGACTGCTCGGGAAATCGAGGCTGTTGCCGACCGGATACTTTCGCACTTGAGTGGGCTTGGTGAAAAATCTACCGCACTCTTTGGAGGAGACATCATTCCAGTAGCCAAATCTCTTCCACCAGGCGAAATCCTGAGTTATCGCCATCGAGGGGCAGTTGGTTTTCTGGTTGCTGAGGGTGCTACGAACTCCCACTCGGCCCTTATTGCTCGATCGCTTATGCTCCCAATGGTTGTGGCCCCAAACCTGCTGAATAAGGTTCCCAGCGGTTGTAAACTTATTATTGATGGGGCCAGTGGCCGGATTATTCTCAATCCAACCGATCAGGAGTGGGCCGATTACCAAAAACAACGGCGGCGTCATGGACCGGCTATTATTAGTCGCATTCGTAAGCTGAAAGAATTCCCACCAACCACCTTGGATGGCAGACCGGTGGAAATCGCGGCCAACCTTGAATTCCCCGGACCGGTCGATGATATTCTGGCCGAGAGAAAAGTTCCGGTCGAATTGTATCGAACCGAGTTTCTCTATCTCGATCACAACGATGTACCTGGCGAAATAGGGCAGTTCAAACATTATGACCGGATTGCCGAGAAGTTTTCCGGTACCAGGGTCGTGTTTAGAACGTTTGACCTCGGCTCAGATAAAGTCATGGGCGACAAACCAGCTATCAATGAACCCAATCCGGCTCTGGGCTGGCGGGGGATACGGTCGATGCTGGAATTGTCATCGATCTTCAAGACCCAGGTACGGGCGATCCTGCGCGCTTCAACGCGTCGGAATGTCAGTATTCTGTTGCCGATGATCTCGGACATGTCCGAATTTCGTAAAGCTCGCAAGCTGATATCGCAGTCGATGTTGGAATTGCGACGCAAAGGCGAATTATTCGATGAGCATATTCCTATCGGAATTATGATCGAAGTACCTTCGGCCGCTTTGATGGCTGCTCAACTGGTCGAGGCGGTGGATTTTGTCAATATCGGAACCAACGATCTGACCCAGTATACTATGGCCGCTGATCGAAGCAACAGTCGGGTGGCCGGACTGTATAACGCCTATCACCCATCGGTGTTGAGTTTGATAGAAATTACTGTGGACGCCTGTCATTTTCACAATAAACCGGTGTGTATCTGCGGCGAGGTGGCGGGTGACCTGTTGTCCCTGCCGCTATTTGTTGGCATGGGTGTCACCAGCCTGTCGATGAACCCCGCCAAAGTATTTGACTCTTGCCGTCTGGTTAAAAAAATTGATTCACAGTTGGTACAGCATCTGGTTGATCCGGTGTTGTCCAGCCCAAGTGCCGCATCAGTAATGCGGAAGCTTCAGAACTATAAAAATGCGATTGATAATCGGTAACCTCTAAGATACAGGAACGAAAACCTTGGCAAATCTTGACGAACTTGATAGCATACGCGCGTTGGATCCGGGAAATATGTACAACGCGATTTTTGATCTTCCGGAACAAATGGCCAAGGCCTTCAAAATGGCCGGTGGCTGGAACGTGCCGGTTGATATGTTCCCCGATGTAAGAAACGTTGTTGTGGTTGGCATGGGTGGCTCCGCAATGGGTGGCGATATCGCCCGCTCATTTCTTGCCTCAGAAATGTTGATCCCTTTCCATATCTGTCGCAACTATGTCTTGCCGGAATATGTTGATGACGAAACTCTCGTGATTGCTTCGTCTTATAGTGGTAATACCGAAGAGACCCTGGCGGCGGTTGATGACGCTCTGGAACGCTCGGCGATGATAGTTGCTCTGACCACTGGTGGGATGCTTGAAGAAGTTGCCCAGCTCAATGATATTCCGAGACTCAAGTTACCTGCCGGTCTCCAGCCCCGTGCGGCCCTCGGCTTTTCCTTTGTTCCGTTGATGGTCTTCCTGGAGAAAATTGGTCTGGCCAAAAACGTAAGTGAACGACTTCAGGCAACGATTGCACACCTGCGGAGTACTCGTGAAAAGATGGTCGAAGATGGCTCCAGCACAACTAACCCAGCCAAACAACTGGCCGGTTTGCTCTACGGTAAAGTACCGTTGATTTACGCCGGACCAACGTTGACTGATGTGGTGGCTTCCCGTTGGAAATCCCAGATTTGCGAAAACTCCAAAACGATGGCTTTTGCCAATCTGTATCCGGAGTTCAATCACAATGAACTGGTTGGGTTATCTAACCTGTCGATCGAGTTCAAAGAGCAGATCATTGTTATTAACCTTCGCAGTATCGACGATCACGAGAAGAACTCGGTCCGTATGGACGTGGTTAAGCAAATTCTCGAAGAGCAAGACCTGATGGTGATTGATCTGTGGGCTACTGGTGAGAGCGGGTTGGAGCGTATTTTCAACCTGATCCAGATGGGTGATTTTGTTTCTTACTATCTTGCTATTCTGAATGATACCGACCCTACGCCAGTGAATGTTATTGAGAACCTTAAAGAGGAGCTGTCCAAGGCAGTTTCGACTGAATAGGGCCGGATAGCAGTTAGATTACCGTTCGGGCTAAACAAACCGAGACCCGAACAGTCATTAATTATGAGCCAAACGGTCGAATAATTCGGCCGTTTGACAATTGGTTTCCGAGTAGTATATTGAACTGTGATTAAAACGACTCGAACGACATTAAACTATCTTACCGGTATTCTCACGACAATTATATTTGTCTTCCCGGAAGTTATCCGCGCCCAGTCCGAAGAGGTTGCGGAAATTGTCACTGACTCTCTGTTCCGAGTGGATAGGATCAACGCGCTTATCTTTGTAGTGGTTTTCTGCTCTGCGATTCTTCTCTACACCAAGTGGGCCAAAGCGGGCAAGCCACTTTTCCTTCGCAAAATTCCGGGTCTGGACGCGGTCGAAGAGGCCGTTGGTCGAGCCACCGAGATGGGTCGCCCGGTGCTGTTCATTCCGGGCATCGCCGAACTGGATGAAATTGAGACTATCGCTGGCGTTTCCATCCTGGGGCGCGTAGCTAAGATTACGGCCCAGTACGATACCCCCTTGATGGTTCCTGTGCGCTATCCGCTGGTGTTGGCCGCCGGTCAGGAAGTAGTCGAACAAGCATACATTGAAGCGGGCAAGCAAGATTCCTATGACAAAGACTCGGTTCGCTACGTTGCTGGCGAGCAGTTTTCGTTTACGGCTACGGTCAACGGTTACATGATGCGGGAACGCCCGGCGACCAATATCTATATGGGTGCTTTCTTTGCCGAGTCGCTACTACTGGCTGAAACCGGTAACGCCGCAGGGTCAATCCAAATTGCCGGAACAGCACGTCCCGAGCAATTACCGTTCTTTATCGCCGCCTGCGATTACACCCTTATGGGTGAAGAGTTGTATGCGGCCTCGGCTTATCTGTCGCGCGAGCCGATAATGACCGGCGGTCTGAAAGGTCAAGACTTCGTCAAGATGTTGATCATCGTTGCAATTATTATCGGAGTTCTTCTGGCTACGTTTGATGTCGGTGAATGGTACATACATCTGTTTGAGGAAGTTTAACCGGCATGAGAACTTCGTTGCCAATTGCCGTCGCTTTCATCTCCGGACTTGTTCTGGTTGTGGCGTTTTTCTTCAGGGACGACTCGCTCATCGGCAGTTTGCGGCAGGAATTCATCGTCTGGCTAACAATCATTGGCGGGTTCACCCTCCTGTTGGGTGTAGTTTCGATTGTTCGAGTAAGCTGGACCGCTGTGAAACGGCGCAAGGAAGGCTGGTTCTACAAGATACTTACGCTTCTGGGCGTGTTCGCTATGGCCATTCCAGCGGTGTTGCCCGTTTCCTGGTCTCCTCTCTTTGGTCGGTCCGATGGAACTATTTATGACTGGCTGTTCAATTATATGCAGTCGCCAATGATGTCAACTATGTTCGCTACTCTGGCGTTCTACATTGCGTCTGCCGCCCACCGCGCTTTTCGGGCACGTAGCGCGGAAGCGACCATCCTTCTCATTACTGCCTGTGCGATTATGCTCTGGCGTATTCCGATGGGCGAGGCGATGCTCAATATGATTCCCGGCGACCTTCCGAGTTGGCTCAACACCTACGTAATGGGTGGGGCCAACATGGCCGTCCAGCGTGGAATCATCATAGGTGCCGCGCTTGGTGCGGCTTCGATGTCGCTACGAATTATACTTGGCATCGAACGCATGTATATGGGGAAAGGTTAGGCGATGAGTTTCTGGGAACGGATGGAGAAACTCGATCGCCGCTGGGTCTATTTGGCGGTGGGGATTGCTGTTATTATTCCTTTTATCTTGCCGACTCCTCTGCCGATAAGTATCACCACAGAGGCTCAATCACTTTTCGATGCGGTTGAAGCCCTTCCTGATGGTAGCAATGTGATGCTGGTCTATGACTACTATCCATCGACGATTGCCGAGTGCGAACCGATAGCGATAGCCGCTTGTCACCATTTGTTCCGCAAGAACTGCAAGATTATCACGCTTAGCAATATCCCGTACGGTGGCCCCTCGATGGCTGAAAAGATCACACGCATGATGGCCGACCAGTACGGTAAGACCTACGGTGTAGACTATGTCAACCTTGGTTACAAATATGGATATGTGGCTGTCCTGTCTGGGATGGGCCAGTCAATCGAGTCAATTTTCCCGGCTGACAACAGCGGTACCCTGCTTTCTGAGCTACCGTTGATGGACTCGGTAAAAAATTACGAAGATATCGCTTTTATCTTTGAGATCGCTGACAATGCTACGGCTGACTATTGGGTTTCGATTGTAAATGCTCAGTATGGGGTGCCGATCGGTTGTGGTGGTACCGCGGTTATGGCGCCTAAGTTCTATGCCTATATTTCCTCAGGTCAATTCGTGGGCCTTCTGGGTGGGATGCGCGGTGCGGCCGAGTACGAAATCCTGATCAATAAACAGGCTGACGCTGTTAAGGGTATGCAGGCTCAATCGTTAGTACACCTGTTGATTATTGGCCTCGTGATATTTGGGAATGTCGGTTTCTTCGTGACCCGATCTAAGCAGAAACGAGGTGCGGCATGAGCGGTTGGGAAATATTCCAGGTCTGGCTGGTAGCGTTCCTGACGCTGGCGTTGTTCTCGTTTATGTACAAGGACAACCCGATCTACCGGATCGCCGAGCATATCTTTGCCGGCCTGACCGCCGGGTATCAGGTCGGTTTGATTTGGGATACGATTATTCTCCAGCAGGTTTGGGTGCCGATGACCTCCGGTCAATGGTGGGTGGTTATACCGGGTATCCTGGGGATGCTGATGTTTACCCGTTTTTCCAGCAAATATTCATGGGTGTCACGCAGTTCTCTCGCGTTCGTAATGGGCGCGACCGCCGGAATATTCCTTATTTCGGAGTTACATGGCCGGGTTCTACCTCAAATACAGGATACAATGGTGTCGCTTTCCGGAGAAGGTGGGTTTGGGGCCACTATGTTGTCGATCATCATAGTGATTGGCGTCATATCAACCCTGATCTATTTTTATTTTTCCAAGGAACATAAAGGCGCACTTGGCGTCACGGCCCGGGTTGGGATCTGGTTTATCATGATTTCGTTTGGGGCGCATTTTGGATATACAGTAATGGGACGCGTGTCGCTGTTGATAGGACGGATGCAATTCCTGATTGAGGACTGGATCGGCTCATTCATATAGCCGAGCGATCCGCCAATAGGACACGGGAGAATTCCTGATGAAAACAAAGCTGATTTTACCACTTTTGATTGTCGGTCTGCTCGGTTGCGGACAGGTCGAAGAAGACGCAATCTACAACACCACCGATAATCCGGACAACTACCCGATCTTGGCGGTAAACCTTCTGGTCGACTTGGAAAGCGGTAAGTTATCCGGTTCCGAGGCGATCACTAACGCTTTCGGCAATCTCTACACCCGTCATTCGGATCTACTCGACAATGAAGACTGGAAAATGGTTATCGAACGCCTGGGTGGCAAGTTTGACCAAACGGCCGACAGCTTGAAAACCCTCGGGATTTCGTCGTATACGGTAGCTGGCGAATACTACCAACTTGCTTCGTTTGCTCGTCCTGACGATACGACTTTCCGTCACCAGGCCGCCCTTTTCACTACTTGGCTGATCGGATGTCAGGACAGCCTGATCGACCTGTCGATTGTTACTGGAGAGAAAACGCCAGAGCTAACTGATTTGGTTAATGTCACACGATATTTTTTTGAATCCGGCCCGACTCATCGTGAATTCTATCAGACCTATTTGACCGATCCGATGAAAAATCTGGCGGGCACACACAACCTGATTACTACCGAGGCAATCGAACAACTGAGTCAGACCGATCGCGAGTTGTTGGCCACTGCCAACCTGATCGCAGAACAGTAGTTTTTTCTATTCACCTTTGTTGGTGACTTAGTTAACACTTGTCAGTCTCTCTCAGTTTAACTAATTTCCTATGTCATGATGAGGAAATCTGCATGAAAGTCGTTATTCCGGTAGCTGGGGTTGGCAAGCGACTGCGCCCCCATACACATTCTCACCCTAAACCACTGTTGCCGGTGGGTAACAAACCGATTATTGCCCATATGCTTGACCCAATTGTCAAACTCAACCCTGAAGAGGTGGTTTTTGTGATTGGCTATCGAGGTCAGCAGGTGAGAGAATATGTTGAGAAAAACTACCAGTTCAAAGCGACCTTTGTTCAACAGGACAAGCTATTAGGTCTTGGCTATGCTATAAATCTGGCTGTTCGGAATCTTCCTCCAGGAGAACTACTAATTGTCCTGGGCGATACCGTGGTTGAGTGCGATCTTCAGGAAATCATTACGTCTGGTGAAAAAAATATCCTGGGCGTACTACCGGTAAAAGATCCCGAACGGTTTGGTGTTGTCGAAGTCTCCAATGGACAGGTGACCCGGATGATCGAAAAGCCGGACAAACCTAAAAGCAACCTGGCTATTATCGGACTGTACTATTTCAGTGACAGCGCCCCGCTTAAACAGGCGTTGGCTGATCATGTTGAGTCGGGCCAGACAACTCGGGGTGAATTACAGTTTACCGATGCTCTTCAGCTCATGTTGGAACGAGGAGCGACGTTTGTACCCTACGAGGTTCAAGAATGGTTTGATTGTGGCAAGAAAGAAACGATGTTGTCCACCAATAGCCATCTGGTCTCGTCATTGGGTAAAACACCACAGATAGACGGTTGCAAAATCAATCCTCCGGTTTTCATCCACCCTGAAGCCGAGATTGTGGATTCTGAGATTGGGCCATCGGTATCGATTTCCGCTGGATCAACAATACGAAATTCAACTATTACAAATAGTATTATAGGATATAAAAGTACGATCGAAAATGTCTGGTTAAAGGATTCATTGATTGGTAACGAAGTAACACTTAAGGGGACCGGGCGCCAAACAAGCTTGATCGTCAATCTGGGTGACACCTCTGAGGTCGAACCCGGTTAAGCAAAATCATTGATGATTGAATTTGAATCACAAGGAATGAGGATTTAGAATATGGGTAAAGGGGATTTTCTTTTCACTTCGGAATCGGTGACTGAAGGGCATCCTGATAAAATGGCCGACCAGATCTCCGACGGCGTCCTTGATGCTTTGCTGGCTCAAGACAAGAATAGCCGGGTCGCATGTGAAACATTTCTAACCACTGGTATGGTAATGGTTGGCGGTGAAATCACCACCCGAGCCTACGCTGATATTAACGGTTTGGTTCGGTCGATTATTAAGGATATCGGCTACACCAGTCGAGAATTCGGTTTCACCTATGACACCTGTGCTATTCTAAACACTATTGGTTCACAGTCGCCCGATATTGCCCAGGGGGTTGATATTGGCGGTGCCGGTGATCAGGGTCTGATGACCGGATACGCCTGCCGCGAGACCAAAGAACTGATGCCGATACCGATCATGCTCGCCCACAAACTGACCCGCCAACTGGCCAAAGTTAGGAAGAACAAGACTTTGTCCTATCTTGGCCCGGACGGTAAATCGCAGGTGACGGTTGAATATGAAGGGGGCAAACCGAAACGAGTCGACACGGTTGTTATCTCAACTCAACATACAGAAGCTATTCTTAACCGTAACGGTACGAAAATTACCAACCAGGCGCGGGACGAAATTATCGAAAAAGTGATCATACCGATCATACCCAAAAAGATGCTCGACAATAAAACCAAGTTCTATGTCAACCCGACCGGCAAGTTTGTGGTCGGTGGACCGATTTCCGATGTCGGTCTGACGGGTCGCAAGATCATTGTCGATACGTATGGTGGTATGGCCTCACACGGCGGCGGCGCTTTTTCAGGGAAAGACCCAACTAAAGTTGATCGCTCGGCCTGTTACATGGCACGCTATATCGCCAAGAATGTAGTCGCCTCGGGTCTGGCCGATAAGTGCACGCTTCAGATCGCGTATGCTATCGGTATCGCCAAACCTGTTTCATTGATGGTGTTCTGTGATGGCACACATAATGTCTCCGAAGCGCGCATTGTGCAATTGATTAAGAAACATTTCGACATTACCCCGAGGGGGATAATAAAAAAACTCAATTTGCTCCAGCCGATTTTTCGCAAAACAGCCGCCTACGGGCATTTTGGCCGCAACGAAAAAAGCTTCACATGGGAGCAAACTAACATGGCTAAGAAACTGGCAAAGGACGCATAACTATGGCAATCAAATCGGATATCAAAAATATCAAACTGGCTACTGAAGGCAAAAAACGGATCGAGTGGGCCGAGCGCTCCATGCCGGTCCTCCGCCTCATTCGTGAGCGATTCACCAAGGACAAGCCACTGCGTGGCCTCAATATCGCCGCTTGTCTGCACGTCACCACTGAAACCGCTAACCTGATGCGCACCCTCAAAGCGGGTGGAGCTAATGCGGTCCTGTGTGCCTCGAATCCGCTCTCGACTCAGGATGACAACGCCGCCGCATTGGTTAAGCATTACGGTATCCCCGTCTATGCCATTCATGGTGAGAACAACAAGACCTACTACCAGCATATCAACCAGGCTCTGGACTTTAAGCCACATATCACTATGGACGACGGTTGCGACCTTGTCAGCACCATGCACCAGAGTCGGAAAGAGTTGATTGATGGTGTCCTCGCTGGTACTGAAGAAACGACGACTGGTGTGATTCGTCTAAAAGCGATGTCGGCGGACGGCGCGCTCAGGTTTCCGGTGATCGCGGTCAATGATTCCAAGACCAAGCATTTTTTTGATAATCGTTACGGTACCGGACAATCAACCATTGATGGTATCCTTCGAGCCACCAATATGCTTATTGCTGGTTCCACTGTGGTTGTGGCTGGTTATGGTTGGTGTGGACGCGGCCTCGCCTGGCGTATCAAAGGTCTGGGTGCCCGTGTGATCATCACTGAAGTAGATCCAGTCAAAGCGATTGAAGCCGCTATGGACGGATTCATGGTCATGCCGATGGCCAAGGCCGCCTCACAGGCCGATCTGTTTGTCACTTTGACCGGCAACCTGAACGTGCTTCGGTTGGAACATTTCAAGAAGATGAAAGACGGTGCTATTGTAGCCAACTCGGGACATTTTAACGCCGAAATTGATATTCCCGCACTTGAGAAAGTGTCGTCATCGAAAAAAGAACTTCGCCCCAACGTGGTTGAGTACAAATTGAAAGGCAGACGAATATGTCTGCTGGCCGAAGGGCGACTGATTAACCTGTCGGCCGCCGAAGGTCATCCGGCGATGGTGATGGACATGTCGTTTGCTAACCAAGCGCTGGCCGCAGAATTTGTAGCTAAGAATCACAAGAAGCTCGAACGCAAAGTGTACGTCTTGCCGGAAAAGATCGACAAGGGGATCGCACGAATAAAACTGAGATCAATGGAGATAAGCATCGACCGCCTGACCCCGGAACAGAAGAAATACCTTGCGTCCTGGGAGATGGGAACCTGAGCTAGCGGGTAGCGCATAGTCGAGTTAGAAAAATAGTCACCCTGAGCTTGACGAAGGGGCGACGGGTGACTTGACATTTGATATGTGCCAGGCTCAGCCTGACTTTTTCACCGGTGAAAGAAATCACAAATTTTGAGCCGGACAACCTACAGAAAATAAATAGTCAATAATATCTGACCACGCAAACACGGAGACCATAATGGCCCAGGCGAAATCAGCAAAAAAAGCAAAGAATGGCGACAAAATAAAAGTTCACTACACTGGTAAATTCAAAGATGGTACCGTGTTTGACTCGTCGCGTGAACGTGACCCGCTTGAATTCACAATTGGCGCCGGACAGCTTATCAAAGGGTTTGACGCCGCTGTCCGTGGTATGGAAATCGGTGAACAGAAAACTGTCGAAATCACCTCGGAGGAAGCCTACGGCAAGAAAGCCAAGAGCCTGATCGTTGTAATCAAGAAAGCTGAATTCCCCGATGGGATAACCCCCACAGTTGGCCAACAACTTCAGACCGAAGATGCCAATGGTAGCCCGGTCAATATGCGGGTGACAAAGATCGAAGGTGACGATGTTACTCTTGATGCCAATCACCCCCTGGCCGGTAGGACGTTGATCTTTGAAATGGAGTTGATGGAGATAGTGGCATAATAGTAGATACCGTCTTTCAAGTCAACGCTGAATTAGTGGATTAAACGTTTTTCTTGCAATCAGCATAGCTCTGCTGATAAG
>JAGGTI010000101.1 GCA_021163775.1 Candidatus Zixiibacteriota bacterium | reverse complement strand
AGTGGGACCTGATATGTCTGACTCACAACCTGCTGAAGCTGTTTCGGAGTGGTTTCAGACCTGCCACGGCATGAAATGCTGACAGGGGCGCTTTATCCAGAGAGCAACCAGGCTGAAACCTCTCTTCCCAACAAAAAATCACCAAATCCAGTCAACATCTCAAATCTAAACCACATAAATTCGAAATCCAAATAGGGTATCCCGACAGACTGCTAGGACCGCTGAAGGCAAAGAGAATTCCAAATGGAATGCTCTTACTCACGGGATGTCGGCCGAAACGGTTGTGCTGCCTGCTCATTGTTCAGATGAGAATATTGAGGACTACTCCCATCTTGTGGCAGAATTGAAAGAGGACCTAAATCCTGTCGGATTACTGCAGGAGTCTTCAGTAAAGAGAATCGCTGATTTGCTTTGGCGATTGGGTCGTGCAAAGAGAGTTGAAGTAGGGGCTATTGCCCGGAGCCTGATGACTCTCGATAAGCAGGAGATTGAAGAACTTGGTTCGACCACGACTGATTATTCATCTTTTCAGATTCCCCAAGCCGAAGGTTATCAGAAAAGTATTGGTGGAACCAGAACAATAATCGCAGTGCTTAAACAAGCGCAGTACCAAATTTACCAGACTGGTGAAATTAAGGCAAGTGCTCAGAAGTGGCTCGATCATTTGTTTGGTAGTGATGAAAAAGCAATAGGTGTCTTAACCAAGCGACTGACTAAGACTGCTGAGACAGTACGGCAAAAACAGAAAGAAGATTCCGAAAAACACAAGGACTTGAAGTTTGACGAAGGCCTCAGGAATCGAATCCTTGAACAAATTAAGATGATGCTTGAGAAACTTGAAAATAGGGTACGATACCTGACGGATGAAAAGAAGAAGGAGTTCGCCGCCGACAGAGCGATGCTCTATGTGCCAACAGATGATCGATCAATCAAAGTGCAGCGCTACGAGGCGAGGTTAGAGCATCAGCTTGAGAAAGAGTTGAAAATGTTTTATAAGCTCGAGAAACGTCAGGATGGGAAATCATCATGACTAATTGAGGTGCAATAATGCAGAACGAACCCATTCTGCTGTAACTGGTAGTGGGTCACAGCGTTATGGGGATTTTATTCCCCGTAACGCTGCTCCAAATTACATTGAAGGATTGGTTGGCGTCCGACAAGGCCGGTTAATAACGAAGGCGGACGACGAAGTCGACATTGGCGTCAGCGTGTGCTATATTTGTGCTATTTTAGATGCAATATTACCATATCTCGCCTTCGGTTACCATTCGATGCTGGAGGTAAGAAGACGTGTAACTTGTCTGGTTACAATGGAATCGGTTGAAAGTGATAGGGATGCATTCGATCGAAAAAATCGGGGTGAGAGGATTTGAACCTCCGACATCATGCTCCCAAAGCATGCGCGCTACCGTACTGCGCCACACCCCGAATCAGGGCATCATAATACGGTATCTTCGGAATCCTGTCAAGTTGCTACACAACTTTGCCTCGTTACCAAACCAAATGTCACCTTACAACCTCGCCTCTTACCAAACCAACCGTAGGATTGGCACTTGCCATTTTGGCTGAATCGGGTAGATTAAACCCATGTCCAAACAGAATTTGCTCGGTTATACCCGCGGCCAGATGGAAGATATCTTCGTTTCATTAGGTGAAAAAGCCTATCATGGGAAACAGCTCTTCAAATGGTTGTATAATAACCAACAATACGATTTTCAGCTAATGTCCGATATGTCCAAAGAGCTTCGTAACCGTCTGGATAATGAATTTGAGTTCAGACCGCTTGAATTACGGCAGGAAGTGAAATCGACCGATGGAACCGAGAAATATCTGTTCGCTCTGGATGATGGGCACCCGATTGAAACTGTCCTGATTCCAGAGGCCGAGCGTAGTACTCTCTGCATTTCTTCGCAGGCGGGCTGTGCTCTGGCCTGCTCGTTTTGTGCCACCGGTAAGATGGGGTTTGTGCGAAACCTAACTGTCGGCGAAATGATCGGACAATTGATGTACGTCAGAGACAGGCGTGGTAGCGATTCTTTTACAAATGTTGTCTTTATGGGTATGGGTGAACCGTTTAACAACTACGATAATACCTTAAACGCTTTGGATATTATGTGTGATCACTCAGGTCTCGGAATCGCCGCTCGACGGGTAACGGTCTCGACAGTAGGGATTATTCCGAAAATCAGGAAATATGCTGAATCTGGTCAAAAGGCAAATCTGGCACTCTCTTTGCACGCCGCCACTCAAGAGAAACGGGAACGATTGGTGCCGGTAGCTAAAAAATATCCACTCGATGAATTGATAGACGCCCTTTGCTACTACACAGGTATAACCAAGCGGCGGGTGATGATCGAATATATCTTGTTTGCCGGTATCAACGATTCCAAGGATGACGCTTTGGCCTTGGCCCGGTTACTGCAAGGTTTGCCGTGCAAAATCAATGTGCTGACCTGCAACCCGGTCGCGGGACTGGGGTTTGATGCCCCCTCTGATGAAATAGTTGACACCTTTGTTAATATTCTGTACCCTCGAGCACCAGCCGTCACCGTGCGCAAGAGCCGGGGACAAGACATAGACGCGGCCTGCGGTCAATTGGCCGCCAAGGCAGATTGAGTAGGAGGACACTATGCTTTCCAAATTAGCAACCATACTAACCGTATTGCTGGTGATAGGAACCGTGATCGGTGTATCAGCCCAGGAGCCCGAGCCAGAGGTTATTGTAGGCGAAACTGGTTTTCCAAAAAATGCCTGGGGTAAGCAGAACCTTAGTTTTGAAGTAACCAACCAGACCGACTGGCTGAAATTCCTGGTGGTTGAAACTGATGTCAAATTCGAAGGTTCTTACGCCACACCTCATCGGGTGACTCGTACGAATTTTATTCTCGAACCGTTCGCCAAATTAACTGTCGATCCAGAACTTGAGATCCCTGGCAATTACGGTCAGATGGTGTTGTGGCTGCGTATCTATGATGTTGTGGATACTCTCGATGATATGTCGTTGGGGGTACAGCTTTTTGAACAGCCGTTTCGAATCAAATTCAGGACACCCGAGGCGGTGTTGCCATACTTTGAAAAACGCCTTTCATTGCCGCCTATGGTCGGTGAACACGGGATGCTGGATAACGAATTCGAGCGTCTGATGCTCCTAATGCTGTCCGAAGGGAAAACTCTTGATGAAATCGCACAGATCTGTGATGCCGACTCCGGTTTTGTTCAAGAAGTTAGCAAGGACATGGCAGGAGGGAGATTGATACGGAAGGTTGATGGTGTGTTTCAGCCGGTGGTTTCTGTTATAACTTCTGACTATGCCGCTGATGGTCGTGAATTGGCTGACAAGGCATCGGATCAGTTAGCGGCTCTGCTTACAGATAACCTGTCTGGAAGACGTCGTCTTATGGACAGTCTGGCCCAGGCCGGTGTTTTTAGTAATGACAGCGCTAATTTTGTCGAAGGTGGCTCGTTGTTATTTCGACCGTATCCACTTGTGGTCGGGTACTATTTGTGGCGCACCCTGGGACAGGTATTCATAACGGGTAGAAAGCCACTATCTATTTTTGAGAGGACCGATCCCTGCAATGCCAAGATTGGAAAGTTCACTTATTTGGTTCAGGGTGGGGACTACTATGTTGGACATCATTATTATTTCTCCACCGAATCCCGTAATGGATCTATTGTTCATTTTGGTGATATGATTCCCGAAATTGAATGTCGTACCGGATTTGAAAAAAAACTTCAGGCACGTCAGAATGTTGATTGGAACTATGGTAGCTACTGGACGCCGGAAGTTTTTGTTTACGATACTACCTTGATCAACCCAATGCTTCATATGCTGGACAAGGGAGTTGAAAAGGTTGTGCGTTCTATTGCGGCCGAGTTGAGACAGCTAAATAGTGACCACGGTCATAAGAATATGACGATTGGTATCCGTTACTGGTTCTGGAACCTGACAGCCACCCTGACAGCGACAAAGTTGGTCAAATCTGGAACGCTGGTTCGTTTTGGTAACGGTCAGTATAGACTTATGGGAAAACATGAGAGGCAAAGGTAATGTTGCGCCAGATTTGGTTGATCCTCATACTGGTTGGGATTGTCTCGATCTTCGGTGGTTGCGACAAAGAGAAATTGCCATCACGTGATCATATTCCTATTCTCAAACAGAATCTGTATGCGTTGGAACAGGCTGTCATCGCCAGGAATAGGGCGGCCGTTGACTCGTTGCTTTCGGTCGAGATTCTCGATGTTGGACAGGATTCCGATTCCTTGCTTCGGCTTGTCTACGGACCGACCGATGACTTCCCGTTCTACCGTCTGGGTAACTATGATATCTTCTATGACAATAACATCGCTGTGATCAACTGTTATATTATGGATAGCACCGAACAGACTGATCGCCCCCTACGTTTACAATACCAATACAACGAGGAGTTGTGGTTGCTCAAGGAATTCAGGGTTGGTGATACTGACACTACCGATCTTTAATCATGGTAATATAAGTAATATAGTTATGTAGGGCAGTTATATAGTAGGTCAGGTTGCTTGCAACCTGACAGTTTTGTGGGGCCAGGTGGCCCAATGGTCGGTGACCGGTGCCCCGCCCCCCGCCCCTCGGGGCGGTATTGGATTCAGAGATGTAGTTGGCAATTGAGCGGTGAATTAGCAATCATGAACGCATGTACCTCAGAATCTTCTCCCACCGCAAGCGGATGGGGCACCTGAAAAGAAACACCCAACACCTGGGCCACCCGGCGGAAGAAAGACGAGACGAAGGGAGAATAATGAGTCCGAGAAAACGTTCCATGAGGTCACTTTCTTGTAGTCTATTGATAGTTTTTGCTGTGCTTTGCGTTGCGGCTCGCTGTCAGGACTCAAGAGATGATTCTGGTTGGCAATTACCTAAATATGATAAGGGATGCGAATCTCTAATGAAAGTGGTGCATCAAGAGTGGTTACAAACTGATGGTGAGTTAACAATTGTTTTTGGTAAGAAGTTGATCTGGGCATTGCTTCTAGAGCCTAATGCATTTTATCAAGAAATGTCACAAGATACTGTAAGTTACAAAAGATTCTTAGAAAGTGTAGAAAATACTGTATTTAGGAATTTTAGTGATACGACCACGTCTCATCTTGAAAGATTACGACTAGTTGCAGTAGATCGACTTCTGGATCAAACATATTCTATAGATTCTAATTACATTGAGTTGCATGAGGATCTGATTGAAAAATTCAAACATATAGAACCAACTTTTGTAGATTAGAAAAATGGATCGGGTGCCCCTGGGGCTACCCAGCTTAGGTATAATGGTCAGGTGTCGGGCAGGATTACCCGACACCACGTAAAGAACAAAAAAGGCCCGCGAGTGCGGGCCTTTTGCAATATCCTACGTTCGTAAATGCTGACTAAAGTTCAGCTTTCCTTTTGCCCTCTGTGATGAGGTGCGTGTATTCACCTGGTTGCTGTAGAATTTCTTTTGCTTTAAGCAGTGTTTTGTCGGTTTTGAGCAGGAGATGCTCATAGACACCACGTTCGCCGAAGACCGCTGAAACGATCTCCCGTTTCACAGCGCGCTTGATATATTTGGTTGACCGTTCAAAGTCAGCTTCTTTCTCGGCCGACACGACTGCTTCCATATTAGCGATTGACGGCTCGAAGAGCGCTTCTTTGTCCTCTTCGGTAATCGTTTCCTGGAGATTCTCCACCGCTATCTGTAACGCCGATTTGTAGCTGAATTCTTTTTCTTTGATGAAAGCCCGGAACTCTTCAAGCAGTTCATCGGTAACTTCAAAGTCAGGTTTTATGTTCGGATGGGCGGCAACGTATTCGATCGCGAAATCGAAAAACATCGACTTGCGTTCCAGGTTTATTTCAATCGGTTGCCAACGGTCACGCTCGACTTCCACATCGGGAGCGATACCGCCGCCGCCATAGACAATCCGACCGCCGTTAGTGTAGTATATTTCGGGTTCTTCGATTACCAGCGAATCTTCCTCGGCGTCATCCTGGCGGCTTGCGTGCGATGTGCTCTTGGCTTGACGATCCGGTTTTTGGATACAGCGCCCTGACGGTACATAGTACTTGGCGGTCGTGAGCTTAAGAGCTACGGATCCATCGTTGGAAATCGGGAAAATCTGCTGAACCAGGCCTTTACCGTAGGTCGTGCTACCGACCACTAAACCGCGATCCCAGTCCTGTATTGCGCCCGCGACGATTTCGGAAGCCGATGCGGTTCCTTCATCGACCAATACAATCACCGGCTTGTCTTCGCCGAACAACGGTTTCTGGTCAGATCGATAGTGACGTTCGGGGTGCATGTCGCGCCCTTTGGTATAGACGATCTCACGTCCCTGTTCGAGAAATAGCTCGCCGACTTCTTTGGCTTGATCAAGCAGACCGCCACCGTTGGAACGGAGATCGAATATGATTGATGAGACCTTTTGTTCATTGAGGTCAGATATCGCTTCTCTTAATTCATGGCTGGTTTCTTCAGCGAAACGTGACAGACGAACATAGCCGATGTCGCTCTCTGGCAGGACGCCATAGTAGTTGACTGATTTTAGCTCGATGACGGCGCGCTCCAGGACGTACTCTAATTTTTCATCTATGCCAGCTCGTTTGATTAGTAGAGTGACCGTTGATCCGGCTTCGCCACGCATCATACCAACCGCTTCCGAAGTGGGCATTCCTTCGGTCTCTTTGCCATCAATTTCCCAGATGATATCGCCGGCGTGGAGACCGCGCCGGTATGCCGGTGTGCCTTCAATCGGAGAAATGATAACAATCCGGCTGTCGCGCGAGTCAATCTGCATCCCCAGTCCCTGATACTTGCCGTGGGTGCTTTCCATTAGCGCGTCATAAGCTTCACTTTCCATTAGGACCGAATAACGGTCAAGACCTGAAAGCATACCAACGACACCAGCCTTGATGACCTCTTCAACATCAATCTCTTCCATATAATGATTACGGATGCTGAATGCGGTCTGAGTGAGCTTTTTGATGCTTCGCAGAAAAGTATCACGGCTCTGAGTTGGAGTCGTTTCGACTTTTGGATTGTCTTTGTCCAGATCGATATGGATGGTGTCGGCCCACAATACCGGCTCGGGTACTTCGGCAGATACCTGAGAGGCATCACCGGGGTCGGCAAACCAGATGAGGGCTAAAGCAAAGATTGTTACTCCGAATAGCTGGGCGCTGAAGCGGTACATAAAAGAACCTCTGTTTAATTTCATTGTTGCTTCCTAATGTAAGCTACATAAGATCTTTGTCAAGCTGGGGCAAGCTGAGAAGACCGTTGTATCTCGTTGATATTATATACACTTAGCGATAGGTAATAGTTTCGATTGTCTTTGAAGCACATTATTAACGATCCCATCTCGTTATCTAACATATCGTTACATTACCCAACCGCACATTGACGGCAACTTTTTTGAGGCTTACACCGTCCAATACAGAGACGGTTTCGCCGAACTTATTTAGCAGTATCGGCTTACCCATCTCAACAGGGTACCGGATGACTGAAAAATGTGCACTATTGGCACAACCCGCCACTATATATGAAACGGTTTAAGGACAATATAGGTTTCGGATTACTTCTCAATCTGATACTGCCCGGTGCGGGGCATATCTATTTTCGTGAGTACCTGTTCGGGGTTTTTGTGTTTCTTATCATGCTGGTCTCCATCGTGTTCTTCTTTATGACGTTTCTGATTGACCTTTCTGAGACGATTAATCTGATCCTGTTTGGAATGCCGACCCTGTTCTATTTATTCTCATTTGTCGATTTGTGGAGATCAATCCAGAAGAAACCATCAATTCTTCCACGACGAAACGTTACTGCCTGGATGTTTCTATTGGTGTCACTTGGTATCGGTCTGCTGGTTCCGTTATCGCCTGGTAATTTCATTTGGCGTAACCAGCCGGAACTATTCACGGTTCGTGAATCGACACTGGCACCGCTGATTGAGTCCGGTGACATCGTATGGATTGATCGTATGGCTTACCGTGTGAATCTTTTCTTTCTGGAACGACCGATTGACCGTGATGGTCCCGACCGTTGGGATATGGTGCGGTTTCGACGCCCGGGAGAGGACGATCAGTTTGGAATGGTTATTGGATTCGGGGGAGAGGAAGTCAGCATTGCGGGCGATTCGTTATTTGTCGATGGCTTGCCCATTGAAGACTGTTCTGTGCCCCTGAGCCATTTGGCTGGCGAGCTGTCGTTGACACTGGTCGACTACGGGGCTATCTTGGTGGCTACTCTAAACGATGGTGTTTTGGAACAAAGCTATCAGATCCCAAGACGCCAGATTAGTGGAGAGGCGCATTGCCTGTTTTGAGACCGATCCGACATTTGATTTTTGACCTTGATGGGACCCTTATTGATTCATCCAGGGGAGTTGTGGATGCTGTCAATTATTCGCTTCGCCTGATGAATCAGCCAGAGCAACCGGCGGGTCGAATCCGAGCTTTTATCGGTTATCCGCTGGAAGTAATGTATCCTGAATTTACTGATGCGCCGCTCGCGGAACTCCGACATCACTTTCAGATCAGGGCCAGGGAGACTATGGTTTCGTCCACAGTGGCTCTTCCCGATGTGGATAGAACTCTAACCACCCTGAAGGACGCCGGCTATCGGTTGGCTGTTGCTACTACCAAGATTCAGCGTCATGTTGGTGGTATTCTTGATAGGTTTGGCTGGAGTTCGTTGTTCGATGTTACCGTTGGAGCCGACGATGTGGAACAAGTGAAGCCGTCTCCCGATGCGTTTATCCTTGCAATGTACCGTATGGGCGCCTCACCATCAGACTCGATAGCGATCGGCGACACCATTAATGATATTGCCGCGGCGCAAGCCGTCCCAATGCGGGTGGTGGCAGTAACCTCGCCGTATGGTGACAACAGTGAGATGCTGGCGCGGAATCCAGATCATCATCTTGAGTCGGTCGCTGAACTACCGGCCTTGCTAAATAAACTGAGTAGCTGAAAGGATTCTCTCGGTATGGATCGAATCTGGACTCATTCGTTCAAGACCAAGTGGGGTACTGTACGTACAGCCGCTACTGAGCGCGGTCTGGCACTTGTTGCGCTTCCGGGTGAACCCTTGCGATCTTTCTCTGCTCGACTCAAGAAATTCGGCTCAACCCATCCCGAAAAAGGTGGCTCAATCAATCTGACGGCGCAGGAGCAAATAGAAGCCTACCTTGATGGTCATCGAACGCACTTCGATCTGAAACTTGATCTTCGAGGAACGCCGTTCCAGAAGAAAGCCCTTCAAGCAGTGGCCGCTATTCCATACGGTGAAACGCGCACCTACGGCGAGATAGCCAAAACATTGGGCCGACCGCGTGCGGCCAGGGCGGTTGGTTCGGCCAACGCTCGTAATTGTCTGCCGTTGGTGATCCCCTGCCACCGAGTGGTCGCCGCTCATGGCCTTGGCGGTTACGCGGGAGGCCTGGAATTGAAAAGAAAATTACTAAAATTGGAAAGCCGGGAGTGAGCTTGAGTCGTTTGTCCTTGGCGACAATCTAAAGCCGCTCTCACAGGAGAAAGATTATGGACCCACGTGTTCGCAAACTCGCGAAATTGATGATCAACTACTCCCTGAAGCTCAAGAAGGGACAACTGCTGTTGATCAAAGGTGAGATCGCGGCTCAGCCGTTGATCCAGGCCGCTTTTGAGGAAGCACTCAAGGTAGGTGCCAACCCGTACACTGATATTGTTTTGCCCGATACTATCGAGGCGATGCTCAAACAGGGCAGTCCGACTCAGATTGGGTATGTCCATCCGATGAAGAAAATGGAAGTGAGCAAGATCGACGCCCTGCTGTCCATCTGGGCCAGTGAGAATCTGAATTATCTTTCTGGTGTGGATCCCAAACGCCAGGCTATTCAGAGTAAGTCGCGGGGACCGTACATGAAGAAATTCTTCAAGCGTACAGCTGAGGGCAGTCTCAGTTGGGTCGGAACCCAGTTTCCGACTCAGGCCGATGCTCAAAAAGCCGAGATGTCTCTCTCGGATTATGAAGATTTTGTTTTTGGTGCCGGTCACCTGCATCTGGCCGACCCATCCAAGCACTGGAAGAAAGTAGCAACAGAACAAAAGCGTCTGGTGCGTATTCTAAATCGGATTGATCGTCTCCATATTCGGGCTGACGGCACCGATTTGAAGATGCGCGTTAAAGGACGCAAATGGATTAGTTGTCATGGTACCGAGAATTTTCCGGATGGAGAGATATTCAGTGGTCCGATTGAAGACACGGTTGAGGGCAAAATCAGTTTCAGCTATCCGGCTCTCTACGGCGGTCGGACAGTGGACAGTGTTCGTCTGGAGTTCAAAAAAGGAAAAGTAGTTGCTCATGAAGCTTCCCGAAATGGTGACTACTTAACTGCGATGCTAAATATCGACAAAGGTGCTCGACGGGTTGGTGAGATTGCTGTCGGCACCAATTACCAGATTAAGGAATCAACTGGCAATACCCTCTTTGATGAAAAGATCGGCGGTACCTGTCATCTGGCGGTAGGAGCGTCGATTCCTGAATCCGGAGGTAAGAACAACAGTGCTATTCACTGGGACATGGTCTGTGATCTTAGAAAGGGCGGGGAGATAATCGCCGATGGCAAATTGATATATCGTAACGGGAAATTCATCATTTAAGCGATTATTCTGATCCTGAATAATAAAGGCTGGCTGTCCATTTGAGGTAGCTGGCCTTTTTTGATCTGTCCATATTTGTTTCTTGTAGGGCAGGCCCACTTGAGGCCTGCCTTTGTGTGTCATGCCCCGAGTAGGCATGACCTACAAAAACTTTGGGGCAGACGAAGGGCGTCTGCCGCCCACAGAATCCAGAGCGAAGAATGAAGCTGTGAAGAAAATCCTACCCGGTGGGTAGAGTACCGGAGTGTATGACCGTTTACATAGGTCCCCCCAGCTTTTTTCCGTCACATCCGCGTAGGCGGATGCCTATGTCCACTCGCGTTTCACCAAATATATAATCGTGTTTTTAAGATAAGCGTTTCATTCGAGGATTTTATCTATTGTGAGGGCTAATTGTTTCTGCGATTATTTGTGGTCATAGATTCCCGTCTGCACGGGAATGACGAAGGGACGGGAATGACGAAGGCACGGGAATGACGAAGGCACGG
>JAGGTI010000113.1 GCA_021163775.1 Candidatus Zixiibacteriota bacterium | reverse complement strand
GACATTGTAAATTTCTTGTGCTGTCAGGCGACTCTGCCTGACAGTTTTGGTATAAATGGTCAGGTGTCGGGCAGGGTCACCTGACACCACGCAAACCTCGAATGAAACTCTTTTCTCAAGAACACTATTTATATCTTTGGTGAGACGTGAATGGACATAGGCACCCGCCTGCGCGGGTGAGACGAAAAGAGGCGAGTTAACAGGAAATACATAGGCTGTGTGGCCCACTTTTTATAGCTTGTTGATTAAATCCTTTTGTGAAACTACTAAAGGTCACACAAATCCGACTATACGGATTTGTGTGACCTGCCACTTGAGAATACTGGCTATTCGAAGTTACCAGGCAGTTCGAAAGTTTGTGCTTTCTCCGAGGTGTCCGTTTGCTTACCCTAATGTAGCAGTCAGGTAGGTCTTGAGCGTTTCCTCCTCGGTGGAGTAGATCTCAAAGATCTGGGAAAGCTGTGTGATATCCAGAAGTTCCTGAACAAAGCTACTAAGATTGGAAAAAGTTAACCGTCCTTTGAGTATTCGAGTCTCCTTCATGATAGAGACCAGCGCTCCCAGTCCTGAACTGTTGACAAATTCGATCCCTGTGAAATTCAGGTGAATTGATGTCATGTTATTCTCGAAGTGCTTTTTCACGTTCTCTTTCAGCACTGCACCACTGGCTAGATCCAGCCGACCAATGAGGGTCAGGACCATTACGTTTCCTTCTTGCCGATTTTCTATTTCCATTATTCTCTCCTGAAGACACAAAATTCAAGGGGTACTTCTACCTCTATATTAAAATACTATCTCGATTTATCTACTAAATATCCTTGTTGCAACCTTCCCGTTAGCGGTTCCTTCTGACCGTTCTATTCCAACGGACTCATAATCAGATATATCGGCAATTGTGATAGAATCCTCCACATACGATACTGATAAGTTTGAAGATAGGCCTGCCTACAAAACTTTTTGGGAAAAATGACAGGTCTATTGTCCCAACAAAACAACCACCGAACGGGGCCCAACTTTATATGATGACTGTAGGTCAAGGATCGGTTCCGCGCCCGGTTCGGAGATATCGCCGGGGCTTTCAAGCATCGTGTCAATCACCCGATGCCAGCGACAATTATCATCAAGAGAAGGAAGCTGGAACCGGAACGCTTTCCAGTTGGCGTTGGCGATAATAAAGATATCCCGTCGTCGTCCATTATTCATATCTGAAATCTGGACAGCTAACGAGCGTGACTCGCTCGACCAATCCGGCTTTTCAGACTTGACCCCGTGCCAGACAACAGCGGCCGGGTTTCTCTCGGCCAGATCAGTGAAGCCGTGCGTCAGGACCGGGTGATCCTTGCGGAATCTGATCAGGAGCCGGAAAAATCTCAACAGATCGGCGTTTTTTTCAGTCAGGCTCCAGTCGATCCATGACAGATCGTTATCCTGGCAATAGGCATTGTTGTTGCCCTTTTGCGTACGGCCGAACTCATCGCCGGCCAAAATCATCGGCACGCCACGTGACAGCAGTAAAATGGAAGCGAAATTACGCACCTGGCGATGGCGGAGTTTTTCGATATCTGCCGCTAACTGGCCAAATGGAAGGTCGAGCTGATTGACTATACCTTCATGGCCACAGTTCCAACTGATATTTGAATTACAACCATCGAGGCTGTCTTCGCCATTGTTCTCGTTGTGTTTTTTATTGTACGTGACCAGATCTCGCAGGGTGAATCCATCGTGGCACGTCACAAAATTGATGTGAGAATGACTTGTCTGTCCCTGGCCCGCGTACATATCAGGACTGCCCATCAACCGATTGGCGAGAGCTGATACCATACCCGGATCACTCTTGACAAAACTCCGGACATCATCGCGAAACCGTGCGTTCCATTCGGCCCATCGACCCCACGACGGGAACGTGCCGACTTGATAGAGGCCAGCGGCGTCCCAGGCTTCGGCAATCAGCTTGGTGTTGCGCAACACCGGATCAGCCGCAATTCGTTCCAGCAGTGGCGGATTGGCCAGCACCGAGCCGTCGCGTCCTCGACCTAACACCGAAGCCAGATCAAACCGGAAACCATCGACATGCATCTCCATCACCCAGTACCGCAGGCAGTCCAGAATCATGTCGCGCACTACCGGGTGATTGCAGTTAAGCGTGTTGCCACAACCGGTGTAGTTGTGGTATTCGCCCGATTTAGAATCGATCAAATAATAGACACTGTTGTCAAGGCCGCGAAATGTTATCGTCGGACCCATCTGGTTACCCTCGGCGGTGTGGTTAAAGACAACATCGAGGATGACTTCGATTCCAGCTTTATGGAAAGCCTTCACGAGCTGTTTGAATTCCACCACCTGAGCGCCCGGACCGGTGCTGGAGGCATACGAAGCTTTTGGGGCAAAGAAACCTACCGAATGATATCCCCAGTAGTTCACCAGCGGTTCACCAGTCTGCGGATTGATTCGATCGTTATCGGTTTCCGAGAACTCATTAATCGGGAGCAATTCGACAGCGGTCACACCGAGCTCTTTCAGATACGGTATTTTTTCGATAAGGCCATCATAAGTTCCGAGGCTTGAAACCCCGGAATTTTCATTCCGCGTGAACCCACGAACATGAAGCTCATAGATAATCGTCTGCGATAGGGGAATATTCAACGGCTGATCAAACTCCCAGTCGAACTGGTCTTCGACAACCAATGACCGCCACCCGCATACTGACCCGTCAGACTCCGAATCAGTGCAACCCCATTTTTCTCGACCCGAGAGCGCCCTGGCGTAAGGGTCGACCAGAACTTTAGACCGGTCAAAACGATGAATATGCTTTTCCGTATTGTTGTCCCGATCCACGCGGTAACCGTATTCGATATTCGAAGCTATACCGCGAACTCGTACGTGCCAGATGTCACCGGTTCGATTGAACCGAGAATCTAACGGAAACTCTACGATTGGCTTATCTCCGCCAGATTCATACAACACCAGCCAAACCGAGGTCGCGTTGGACGAATACACGGCAAAATTGACTCCCTCACGCAACAACGTGGCTCCCAATGGCAGAGGTGTACCGCGGGAAATCTCAAATTCATCGTTGACGATATCGAGAATGTTGCGTCCGGTTCCCGGCGATTCCTGTTTGATGTTCGGCGCGTTGGTGGAGGTTTTCATTATTGTTGTAGACCTTTTTCAGTTTACCCCTGGTCTCAAAAGCAATCAGATCACTTTTAGCTTCATCTTGCCAATGGCACTTTTAATTGCCTTACCATCGTTTTCCCATCCCGGCTTACCAGCCAATGAGAACATCGCCCGTTTATATGCTTCCACCCCCGGTTGTATAAATGGGTTGTGTCCGGCGAGATAGCCCGAAAGAGCCACCGAGCGTTCCATCATATAGTAAAACTGTCCCAGGTTGAATGCGTTCCGCCGTGGGATATCGACCGTCATATTGGGCACACCTCCCTCGAAATGAGCGAAGGCAGGGCCATCAATCACCAGGCTGTTAATAAAACTCATCGTATGACCAGCATCGGGAAAGTAGTTCAAACCGTCCTCGTTGTCCGGATCGACCGGAATTTCTATATCGTTATTGCTTTCCACGAGGCGCAGGAAGGTCTCAAGAATGTTCCGCTCACCATCTTGAACCATTTGTCCGTTGGCATGAAGTTTTTCGGAATACATTGAAGGGGAGACCCACATCCCAAAACCACCGTGCCCCTCGCTTTCCGGAAAAATCTGTTCCATCCAGCGTGTGAGCTGATAGATAGCCGCCGAATTGGTTGCCACTACTTCGATTTTCTTTCCCTTCTGGTGGGCCAAGTGCCGTACCGCCGCATGAACCATCGACAGATTCGACCAGAAATCGTCACCATCGGTGCGCTTTTTCATGTGCCGAAACCCAGCAGTGAATTCGTGTATGTCGATTCCGGCCATAGCCAAACCAACCAAACCAACATCGGTCAGCACCGAGAACCGTCCTCCAACATTACCCGGAACCTCAAATGATTTGTAACCAAATCGTTTAACAAGCGATCTCAGGGCACCTTTGGTGCTGTCGGTAGTGGCTATGATCAACTCGGCGATTTTCCCCGGGTGACGATCTTCAAGCATCCGGCGAAGAATACGGAAAGCAATCGCGGTTTCGGTAGTTGTTCCCGACTTGGAGATTACATTCAAACCGACCCGCTTGCCCTCTAACATATCAAGGGTGTCACGAAAATAGTCAGGATCAGTGCTTTGACCAAGAAAATAGATTTCGGGAGCGCCGTTCCTGGCTTCACGCGGCAACTGGTTGAAATAGGTATGGGTTAACGCCTTGATCGTAGCATCAATGCCGAGATACGACCCGCCTATCCCAAGCGACACAAAAGCATCAATTTGGCCGGAAAGCTCGCCGGTCACCGAAAGGATTTCATCCAGATGTTCGGTGCTTATCTCGTCGGGAAGTGATTGCCAGCCCAGCATCGGAGTGTCACCGTCCCTGCAATCACCTTCACCATTCTTTAGTCGGTGATGTTGCTCCACGACGGTCGGAGCAAAACGCTCGATCTCGTCAACCGAGATGAATGGTTTGCCGTCTATCGGGTTCACAATATGTGTGATATTCAACGCGATCTGGTTTGCTTTAACAAAGGCATCATCCGGCGTAAGTGTCCGGGGCGCAGTTACCGAGTCGCGATGCCGGGTAATCGTGGCGTTTTCTTCAGACAGGACAGGCATTTTTCTTCCTCTGTTTAGAGCTTGTAGTGATCCGTTTCGGGGGGCAGGCACTTCCAATCACTTCACCAAAGTGGGAAAAAGCAGTACCCCAATTCCCGTTTCCATCAAGATTCTTATTTTATCTGCATCAACAACAAGTATTTTGAGATACATCTTCTGGTATCGGCAGGTGATGTCTACGGCTAAAGAGCCGGACAGACCGAAATTCGGTATCGGAAAATTTAATCAATTGGGGGTGCGCGAGGAATCTGTCCAATTAAGTGTAGGAAATGCTTAACGGTGCCGAAATATGGAGATAAATGAAGAATCCCTAACGGGGCAACCATTCAAAACAAGGGAACAAAATCATGGTTACCAAACGTCTAATAAGCAAATACGGCCTTGAGAATCACGGGCTTACAAATCTTGGACCTACCCACTGGAATTACAATACTCCAATGCTCTACGAAGAGGCTATCCGCAACCGTGAGGGTATGCTGGGCCATCTGGGACCGCTGGTTGTCCGAACCGGATTGCACACCGGCCGGGCGGCCAATGAGAAGTTTATCGTCGAGGAATCTGGATCGAAGGACAAGGTCTGGTGGGGAAAAGTAAACAAGCCTTTCCCGCCTGAAAAATTTGACATGATGTTCCGTCGTCTGGAGGCTTATCTACAGGGTCGATCCCTGTATGTTCAGGATTGCTACGGCGGCCATGATGCACGTTATCGTCTGCCGGTCCGTGTCATCACCGAGACCGCCTGGCATAGCCTGTTTGCCCGGACGATGCTCATCCAGGCTCGCTGGGAAGAGCTGGAGAAACATGTCCCACAGTTCACAGTTCTGCATGTTCCGAATTTTCACGCTATCCCGGAGATCGATGGAACCTATTCGGAGGCGTTCATCCTCCTGAATTTGAGACGAAAGCTGGTTCTTATCGGCGGTACCGCGTATGGTGGTGAAATCAAAAAATCGGTGTTCACTGTACTGAATTACCTATTGCCCCAAAAGAATGTGCTGTCGATGCATTGTAGCGCGAATGTTGGCCCTGATGGTGACACCACCCTGTTCTTTGGCCTTTCGGGGACCGGCAAGACAACTCTGTCGGCTGACCCCAACCGCCAATTGATCGGCGACGATGAGCACGGCTGGAGTGCGGATGGGATCTTCAATTTCGAAGGTGGCTGTTATGCCAAGGTTATCAGGCTGGATCAGGAGTCAGAACCGGAGATCTACGCCACCACTCGTCGCTTCGGTACCATTCTCGAAAATGTCGGATTTGATCCCATTACCCGTCGTGTTGATCTGAACGATGGCGCCCTGACCGAAAACACACGCGCCGCCTATCCGCTGGGCCATATTCCTAACGCGCTAAAAGGGGGACAGGCCGGGCACCCGCGCAATGTTGTCATGCTCACCGCGGACGCTTTTGGCGTAATGCCCCCAATTTCCAAATTGACGCCCGAACAGGCGATGTACCATTTCATTTCCGGCTATACCGCTAAAGTCGCCGGTACTGAGGCTGGTATCACCGAGCCGCAGGCAACTTTCTCGGCCTGTTTTGGCGCTCCTTTCATGGTTCTGCATCCTTCGCGCTACGCCGAACTGCTGGCTGATAGGATCCGCGAACACAAAGTAAACTGCTGGTTGGTCAATACTGGCTGGACTGGTGGTCCGTACGGTGTCGGCCAACGGATGAAAATCAACTACACTCGGGCCATGCTCAATGCCGCCATCAAAGGCGAGCTTGACAATGTCCCTTACGAACAGGATCCGATCTTTGGTGTCCAGGTTCCGACCGAGTGTCCTGGCGTACCAAGCGAGGTCCTCAATGCCAGAAACACCTGGAAAGACAAGGGAGCCTATGACGAGAAGGCCAAGCACCTGGCCGAGCTATTTGAGGAGAATTTCCGAGAGTATGCTGACCAGTGTTCGGATGAAATCGTCGCCGCCGGTCCGAAATCCGGCGCTTCAGTAGTACAGGCATGACATGGAGTCCCCCGGTAGAATCGGGCTTGAGGAAAACAAGGAGAAAATAATGCCCCAATCGCATGATACGTTCACGGTAAAAGCGTTCCTTCCGAAAGAGCTTGAGCCGCTGTCTGAATTAGCATACAACCTTCACTGGTGTTGGGATCATGATGCAATTGATCTCTTCCACCGGCTGGATCGAGATCTTTGGAACGAAACCAGCCACAATCCGGTCAAGATGCTGGGAACCATCTCGCAGGCTCGGCTGGCAAAGGCGATAGAGGACGACGGTTTCATGGATCAACTGCGGCGGTCTTACGAGACCCTGCAAGAGACCCTGACTGGCCGCACCTGGTTTGAGGACAAGTATTTCAAGTTAGATTCCCCCAAAATCGCATATTTCTCAATGGAGTTTGGTCTTAACGAGTGCCTCCCGATCTACTCGGGAGGTCTGGGTATTCTGGCGGGGGACCATTTGAAATCAGCTAGTGAGCTCGGCCTGCCTCTGGTAGGGGTTGGGTTGCTCTATCAACAGGGTTATTTCCAGCAATACCTCAATGCTGATGGTTGGCAACAGGAAACGTACAAAGAAAACGATTTCTACAATCTTCCCATCAAGTTGGAAATGAACCAGGACGGCAAACCCGTCATGGTAGAGATTCCGTTCCCCGGACGCACAGTTCATGCTCAGGTATGGTGTGCCCAGGTTGGTCGGATTCCCCTGTACCTGTTGGACACGAACATTCCGCAGAACAAGCCCGATGATCGTGAGATCACCGCTCAGCTCTATGGTGGTGATGAAGAACATCGTATCAAGCAGGAACTCGTGCTTGGTGTGGGTGGCATGATCGCCGTTCGAGCTCTCGGTTTGCATGCCCATGTGTGTCACATGAATGAAGGCCACGCCGCTTTCATGGCGCTCGAGCGCATAAGACACCGCAAACACAAGGACGGACTCAGCACCGAGGAAGCACTGGAAGTCGTCAAGGCCGGCACCTTCTTTACAACCCATACACCGGTACCGGCCGGGATAGACATGTTCTCGCCGTCATTGATTGAGAAATACCTTAAGCCGATTCTGGATGACGCCGGTATCAGTCTGCATGAATTCCTGGCCTTGGGGCGAAAAGACCCGAACGATCAGGAGGAACCGCTTAACATGGCCCTGCTGGCACTACGGACAACCGCCTCGGCAAACGGCGTGAGTAAATTGCATGGCGAAGTGTCGCGCAAGATGTTCAAGTCAATCTGGCCCAAGGCACCGCTTGACGAAGTACCCATCGGGCATATAACCAACGGCATTCATACGCGTTCGTGGACGTCATCGGAAATGACCGCCCTGCTTCGGCGCTACCTCGGCCCGAACTGGTTGAAAAAACCGGCCGATCAGACGATCTGGCAACGCGTGGAGAGAATCCCCGATGTCGAACTTTGGCGGGCTCATGAACGCCGGAGAGAACGCCTGATCGCTTTCACCCGTCGTCAGTTGGTTGCAAGGTTGCAACGCCGCGGTGCTAACGCCCGGAATATCGAAACCGCCCGCGAAGCGTTGAATCCGGAAGCTCTGACTATTGGCTTCGCTCGGAGATTTGCAACATACAAGCGAGCCACGCTTTTGCTTCGTGACTCTGATCGTCTAAAGAAACTCCTTACGAACAAGGAACGCCCTATCCAGTTCATCTTTGCAGGCAAGGCCCATCCTCGGGACAATGCTGGCAAGAACCTGATCAAGGAATTGGTTCATTACGCCCGAGACGAAGATGTTTGCAACCATTTCGTGTTCCTTGAGAACTACGATATCAACGTGGCCCGGTATCTGGTTGAGGGCGTTGATGTCTGGATGAACAATCCCTGCCGCCCAATGGAAGCCAGTGGAACCAGCGGGATGAAAGTTGTCCCCAACGGCGGCTTGAATCTCAGTGTGCTGGACGGCTGGTGGTGTGAAGGGTACGCCCGTGACACCGGTTGGGCTATCGGCGATGGCGAAGACTATGATGATCCTGAACTTCAGAATGATGTGGAAAGCAAGGCTCTCTACGATGTGCTGGAGAATGATCTCATACCTTTATTCTATGATCGCCGGCCGGGTAAACCACCGCGACGGTGGATATCGATGATGAAAAGTTCCATGAGTAAGCTGGGGCCTGCCTTCAGCACCAATCGCATGGTACAGGAGTACGCCGATAACTTCTACATGAACGCCTACACAAACTGGAAGAAATTGTCAGCGGATGGTTTTACCCAGACAAAACAGCTCGTTCAGTGGAAACAGCACGTTGAGTCATGCTGGAATCAGGTGGAGATACTGTATGCTCATATTGAGGGTGAAAAAGCGGAGGTCGGTAGCGCGGTGAAAGCGGAAGTCCACGTCCGCCTCGGTGATTTGAATCCGGATGATGTTCGGGTAGAAGTTTACAGCGGACCTCTTGACCGAAACCACAACGTGCAAAACGGCAGTATTGAAGATATGAAATGTGTCGGCCAGGCTGACGATGGCTCGTACAACTACGAAGCGTATGTTGGTTGTGATGAGAGTGGTCAATTCGGGTATTCGACCCGAATAATACCCAGTCATCCCAATATGGTCGATCACTTCGGTCTTGAGAAAATGCGCTGGATCGGTGACTCGATTCATGAGCCGGAAACTGAAACAGCCCATGCTGAAATGGCGGGGGTCAGCCAGGACTAGGGAATAGCAGGTCAGGAGGTCTGCCGCCCACAATCAATAGGAATAATTTACAATGTCTGAACCGCAAAGGGTTCCGACCTACTATGCTGAAATGGCGGGGGTTAGCTAGGGATCGAAAACACACGAAAGGGCTTTACCCCCGCGGAGTCCTGATGTAGTTTGCACCATGGACGCTATCAGAGAAATCGTTTCACAGAGCGAATCGTTATTGCTCTTTCTGGTCATTGGTGTCGGGTTCATGCTGGGCCAGATCAAAATTCGTGGATTCAAACTCGGTGTGTCCGGGGTTCTGTTTGCCGGTCTCTTTTTCGGAGGCTGGACACCTAACGGTACGGAACCAATGACTATTGCCCACCAGGTGATGCAGATTGGTCTGATTCTGTTCGTCTACACGGTCGGCCTGACCAGCGGTTCCGGTTTTTTTGCCTCACTTAAGAGTAACGGTTTTCGCTTCAATATTGCTCTGGTCGTTGCTCTCACCGTGGGCGCCGCCACTACTCTGGGGATTGGGCTTTGGATGAGCCTTGAACCTGGGCAGATCGCAGGCGTATTCTGCGGAGGACTTACCAACACCCCGGCACTGGCGTCCGTGACAGAACTCATGAACAATACCGGCTTGGGCGATCCCCGCGATCCTGTTGTCGGCTACTCCATGGCCTATCCGTTCGGAATTCTGGGCGGCATGCTGGCGTTCCAAATCTTTTCAATAGTGTACCGGAAAGCCGCCGTTAGGGAGAAAGCAGACGCCGATGTCCGAGCCCAGAGGAAATCCAACATAACCGCCGCGAACTTCGAAATCCACAATCCGGAGCTGTTTGGCAAACCGATTGGTCAACTGCGAATTCAAGAGAAGACGGGTATGATTGTCTCCCGACATCGTCACGGCAATTCGGTCGAAGTAGCCACCAAGTACTCGGTACTTCAAGAAAGTGATGTCCTGACAGTTGCCGGAGCTGAGGCCAACATCAGAAAGGCCGAGGAGTTTTTCGGTGCCGAGTCCACTGTCCCCCCCAGAGAGATGGGTGGAACTATCGTAATGCGACGCATTCTCGTATCACGCAAGCAGGTAGCCGGCAGGACGATTCAACATCTTCAACTCGACCGTAAGTTCAACGCTCAGATAACACGCGTGAGACGAGCCGACATTGACATAGTGCCAGACCACTACACCACCAGGATTGAACTGGGTGACCGCATAAGAGTGGTCATGCCCACAGAAAAATCTGCCGAAGTGGCCGAATTCTTCGGTGACTCCGAACGCAGTATCTCGGAACTTGACTTCACTGCCCTGACGCTCGGTATTTCGTTCGGTGTTCTCCTGGGAATGTTACCAATACCGATTCCGGGCGGCGGCCATATTTCGCTTGGCTTTGCCGGAGGACCTTTGGTGGTCGGATTGATACTTGGCAAACTGGGGCGCACCGGCCCCATGGTATGGTCGCTTCCGCTGGAATCGAACCAGGCGTTGAGACATATCGGTCTGCTGTTCTTCCTGGCCGCGGTTGGCGTTATGGCCGGAGGACGTTTCTTTTATGCTCTCTCCACATCCGGCTGGCAATTGTTTACTCTCGGACTACTTACAACAACGGTCACGACCGGGATCATGCTTCTTTTACTACGTCACTATGGTAAAGCGACAGTGGTGGAAGCTATCGGCGCAACCAGCGGCATGCAGACTCAGCCAGCGACGCTGGCGCGCGCGTATGAAATGTCACAATCTGACGATACTTATGTTGCTTACGCGACCACCTATCCGGTAGCAATGGTTGGAAAGATTTTAATCGCCCAGCTGATTATCATCGTTTGCAGTATGTTTTTCTAGCAGTCTGTCGGAGAACCTCCGTTTCTTGATTTAATTAAATTATTTTGAGTA
>JAGGTI010000032.1 GCA_021163775.1 Candidatus Zixiibacteriota bacterium | reverse complement strand
AACCATATTGTGTGCTTCCCTTGGCATGTAGCAAAATACGAAAAGATGATGCCGGAAGCAACTCTTGCACCAAACCATTCACTATTCAATCAAACCGCAGTCCAAGTGCTCAATAAAATCGAGAATGAAGTGCTTGGCAGATGTGGACATCTGCCGGACACTTTCAAGGGACATCTGCCGGACACATAACAGTTAACAGGTTGAAACCCCTTAGTGGTTCCGACATTGTGAATGTCAGGTTGCAAGCAACCGTGACCTACGGATCATTTCACCCCACCATAAAACCAGCAGATGTAGGTCGGCGTTCCGAAAGGCGCTCCAGTGCCTGGAGAAACCCGACAAATCATTTCAGTAACAACATTTTGCGGGTGTGGGTAAAAGTGTCCGTGGTAAGGCGGTAAAGATATACACCACTGGCAACCCGGTCGCCATTGTGGTCACGGCCATCCCAGATCACCCGATGCGTTCCGGCTGAGCGGAAGTCATCCATCAATGTTGTCACTGTCTGGCCGAGCGGATTGATTACGATTAATTTCGCGTGAGTCGCAGACGGTACGGTGAACTCAATTTCGGTCGAGGGATTAAACGGGTTGGGGTAATTCTGCAACAGCGCATATCCCAGTGGTAGTTGTGGCGGGTCGTCATCGACATCGGTCGGCAGATAAACCAATGACCGAGCAAAAACATTCAGCCCCTCTTCACGCGGGTCCGACCAGACAAACCAGGCGCGGCCACGGTAAGCATCAGTTCGTACCGACTCCATAAACTCGGTCACAGTCGATGACACCGACTGGTTGACCGCCAAAAAATTGAGGTCAGAATCAAGTATCTGGTAGTAAGCCACTTCACGACCATCGCGGCGGTCGATCCACGCCAAACTGAAATAACTGTTGTTGCTGACCGAGACCGATGGGTCACTCGGGGCGGCATCGGGGGAGTCCGTGATTTGAAGCGATTCGGTGAGAATTGTTCCATCAACAGTAATTCGCGTCAAGTAAGCGTGTCGTTCACCACCATCGATTCCTATCCAAAACAATACGGCGGTGCCGTCGGAAGCTATATCGGCCACCATTTCATCAACGTTCAGAGTAGAGGCCGCCGGAGTGTAACTGATGGTACTGATAATCGATTTGCTCGTGTCGAAAAGTTTGACTTGAACCGATGGTGTCCCCGATGACGGATCATACCAGACCACGCTGAATCGATTACCACCGTAGCCGCTGAGGGCGAGATTGTTTATCGCCAGGTCGATCCCCGGCTCGGAAATCAGGAATTCGTCACCATCAAGATTGCCATCAGCCGCCAGAAAGCGTCCATAAACCTGAGGGGCACCATCGCGACGATCCAGCCAGACCACCATCCCGGAGCCATCAGGTTGCATCGCGGCACACGGCGAGATCTTGACCGCCAGCGCATCAGGATCGGAAATCATAAATTCGTCTTCGGTCAAATCACCAACATGAGAGCAGAACCGTCCGTATATCCGCTGACCGGAAAATCCGGCCAACGTGCGCGCGTCGTTCCAAACAACCAGCGCGCGCGACAATGAAACCGCAAGCGTCGGTTCGGATTGCAACGCAAAGCCAACATCCTGATTGATCCGATGTTCTCCGGAAATAATCGTGCCGGCGTTGGTGATGGCGCGGATGAAAACATCACCTTGATCGTACCGCCCATCAGAGTAAACCACCAGATTGCGCCAATTGTTGGTGGCGATAACCTTTGGATCGACCGAATGTGCTCCGGTCGAATCATCGTTGACAGTGATTTCGCTCGAAAGGATACGACCACCATCAGCATTAAAAAGCATCAACGAAATATCGGGATCGTCATCAATCGATTCAGTCCAAACCGCGGTGAAACTGTTATTTACACCATAACCAACCGAAGGTGCCCAGCGTTGACCTGTGTCTGAAAGATTGACAATCCGGGGCAAACCAGACGGGGCAAGGCCGGAATCAAGTTCAAGCGATTGGATCGTGTTATCGGCACCGGAAGCCGACCAGAGCAAATTGAGCACACCGGTTGAGGAAACGTCCATGTCAAGATCACGATTGGCTACAAGCATATGGCCACTGGAGACTAACAGGTTCTCACCGACCAACCCAATGGTCTGATTGTAGCGCTGAAGATATATTTCCCATCCGATGCGGTTGTCTATCCAGCCGATGACATATTTATCAAATGCTGAGTAAGCAACGCTTGGGCTGTACTGACCGGCACTGTTATCCGGCGAAGGAACAAACGAAAAATCTGAGCCGACCGAAACTCCGGCCCCGGTGAACTGACGAGCGTAGATATCAGCCTGGCCGTTGCGGTAATCTTCCCAAACAATCAGGAACCCGGATCCTGGGGCGTGGGCAATAGCCGGTACCCAGTGAGTGACCGATCCGCCATCAGTGTTGACCGTAGTCGGCCCTTCAAGCGAGATACCAGCAGGGGTGTAGACTCGCATTTCGATAGTTGATCCGAGGGTTGAGTAATTTTCCCAGGCAACTACCATCTGTCCATCGGGAAACACAGACATATCAAACGGCCCGGCAAAGGAGTTGAGCGTTGTGTCATTGATCAGCAAAGTCGGCCCATCAAACGTGCCATCTGCCAGATAGCGCGCGGCGAAGATCATGCCTGCGGTTTGATCGCGGTATGCAAAATAAACATGCCCGGCGGTATCAATAGCCAGCCGCGGATCGGTGAAATTAGACCCGATTTCTGAACCAGCGATGATTTCGTTGTCGCTAATCGCGACACCGTTGGCATCGAATATCTGTCTGAAGATTTTACGACTTCCCAGCCGGTTATCCTCCCAAACAACCCACCAGTTGCCAGTATTGGTCTGGATCGTCCGGGCACGGTTCTGATCGAACCGAGCCGGCGAAACTGAACTGGAGATACGCAGATCGTCACCCGCCGCCAAAGCGATGGTTGAGGCCTGGTATTCGTACGTCTTTAGCCCCCTCTGTGACAGGTCAAGTCCGTCCAGACGCTGTTCATGAGCCAGATTGCGCCCAGAGTTAGCTTGACCAGTGAGCGGAATTAGTAATATCAGAATTGAAGCTATAACTATTTTCAGGTCCATTACAAACCTCTACAAAGAATTGACGCGTTAAACTGCATACCTGTTCAGGCAAAAAGAGTGCCTGATAACTTTAGAATTCGACCTATTTGCGAGACGTGAGTCGACTTGTAATAGGTGACACACCATCGACTTAGACGTGCCGTCAGAAAAACCCAACTCCACATATAAAATCTAACACCCAATAACAGTCCAGGGTTGCATCAGAATGCACAGAATCCACGTTTGTCAGGAATCCGAGTTCAGGGAACACTGACCACAATGGAAATAACTTGCCAATAAAATCAACGACTATTTATTGATTTGAAACTCGGCTAAACAATTGCCGTACTTAATAGTGTGGTCGTTGAATAATTAGTTAGGCAACTGCCGAGTAAATTGAAACGGAGGTCAATTAGAAGCGTGATCAAAATAACATCAACAGAACACCCTTGGGGTGATGACTGAGGAATTCAAGGTGAAGGTACCTGGAAACAGAGAGGCGCTCACGGTGAACCGACGAATAGTGGTATTCTTCGGGGTACTGATAGCCCTCTGTCTGGTAGCCGGTTCTGGCAGTGCTCAGTCATTTGACGATACCAAGCTGGAAAAACTTCTCAAGAACAAACTGGATTATACCCATCAGGATATGCTTGAGGAGTACATGGATATCCTGGAGGATTTGCAGGACATTCTTGATGACTACGGCGACTATATGGAAGACTCCGGCCCGGATGGTAATGATCACCGGGTAAACTCGCTGACAGTCATGCGTCGTAATCTGGACGATGGCACATACAACTCCGACCCTGAGAAACTTCTCGAAGACATCTATGAGACAGTAGATGACATCAAAGAAATCGAGCAACGGCACCGGGTCAAATTCAACACTAACAGTCCTCGTTGTTGCCGTTTGCCGCGCAGTCTGAGGAAAGAGTTAATCATCATCGCCGAATTGGTCGAAGATTACTCTGAAACGCAGAGTGAGTCACTGGTGTCGCGGGAGGATATCGAAGAATATATGGATGCCACTCTGGAGTATCGGGAGATCCTTGAGGACCACGAAGCTCTGGCCGAATTAGATGAAGATGAACTCCGCGAGTTGGAGAAAACCCTGGAATCGCTTGGCCTGGCAGAGAAAATTCGCATCATAGCAGATATTGTCCAGCAAGCAGTCCCCCCCGACCCACCAAGTATCATTTTTGTACCGGATATCCCAGAAGCCCCCGGAGCACCAAAAGCACCTCGCATTTTCTACAAACATGATAAGCACGAAAAAATAGGTGCCTGTCAACAGAGTTCGGGCGTTATTACCGTATCGAACTCATCTATCCCCATTGTACTGGAGAATCCGACCGGCGACATCATAGTCACCGGATCAGACACCGATGAAATCACAGCCACATTGGAACTAGAAGTAGCCGCTTCATCACACTCCGAAGAAAAGAAGTATCTTAGTCAGATTGTTCTCGCAGTCGGCAACGATGACGAACACTACTATGTCAGTGTTGACCTGCCCCGCTTGTTTAACCATAAGACCGACCTGCTGACCTGTGTCCTGACTGTGGAAGTGCCTGAGTCTAATCGACTGGAATGCAACAACTCATTCGGGCGGATAGCAATTTCCGATATGAACGCCGCGGTGTCGATTGATGGTAAAAAATCGATAATTGCTCTCAATCGAATAAATGGCAAAGTCGATGTGGATAATTCTACTGGCCCGATCACACTCGACAACGTTGTTGGTCAAATTAGAGTTGAGAATTCCTATGGAGCAATCGAATTGACCGAATGTAGTGGGACGATCGTGATTGACAACGATTACAACACTGTTCGGCTACTGCGCTCCAACGGCCGACTGGAAATAAACAACACCGGCAAGATTGAGGTGATCGATCACAAGGGTGACTTGACAATTGAAAATGCCTACGGGAATATTGAAATTGACGATGTAGACGGCTCGGTGGTTGTACACAATGCCTACAAATCAATCATTGTCTCTAATGTCAGTGGTTCGGCCGAGCTGGGAAATGAATACGGAGAAATTTCGGTTGATAATATCCGTGGTAGTCTGCTCGCCCAGACCAGTAACGGCCCGATTTACGCCGAGGATATTGATGGACCGATTGACCTGAGCAATAACTACGGAAACATCAGTGTTACCCTGGGTGCCAACTTTAAGGGTGGGTCATCGATATCCAACACCGGTGGTACTATAAAGATCGCATTCACGGAACATCCCGACCTGCTTCTGGATATCGTTACTGATGGTGGAACCATATCAAGCAACCTTCCGATTTCAGTTCGCACCAGTGGAAATTCCAAAGCGGCTGAATTGGTTCTGGGTGATGGCGGACAGGTACTGGAGTTAATCGGTACCAATACCGCCGTGATTATTAAGGGACGTTAGACCGCAACTGCCCCCGCACAAGGCATCATTAAACTTCGACCGTTTCGACTGCCGATTTCAATTCCTGTTTGATCCTACTCTCGACTTCTTTGGCGTAGTTCTGATCATAATACAAAGCGCTTTCGGTTTCAGTCAGCCGTTTGACTTCGGTCATAACCGAAAGGACTGCCTGCATCTGCCCGGTGATCATATCTACAGACTGATTAACCATCCCGGTTGGATCGACAATAGCACCCTTCTCAATACCATCTCGAACCTCCTGGGCTTTATGCAAAACAGAGCTGGTCGTCTGATCGACATATTCGGTAAAAGCCGAAGTTGCCGACCGGAGCGACTCAAGAAAACCGGTCTTGACCTGTTCGCCGGCCACCTGTTTTTGAATCCTTCTGTTTTCATCCAAAAGAGATTCGACCGCCGCGTATTGCTCAAACAGCAATTGGTTAGCTTCGGCCAAGATTTCCTCCGGCGAACCAACATCAATTTCGAGATACTTGGATTCTTGTATAGTACGAGCGAAAAGTCGCTTCTCGATCGACATGAGATCATCGGAAGACAACTGAAGATTTTTACGGATGATATCCCGATTTTCCTGATGCAGGTCACTTTCGGTAGTATGGCTTTCGGCTATACGCAAATGTGAGATCAGGTTGGCCAGGTTGACAATCTGAGCCGGAAGTAGTTCTTTGTCATCATTCCCCAGCGTAAATGTCACGTGATGTCGTCCGACCGCCTGACAAATGCTATCTGGCAACTGCCACTGTTCAAGCAGGAACTGACCTACCCGGGCGTGGTTAGTACCCCAAAGTTCCTCTTCAAGATCATCCAGGTTGCCTTGACGCTGGTGCTGTTGCCACAATCGACCGTATTGTTCAGGGAACGACTGTTCCATGATGAGCAGACCTATATCGTGTAATAAGCCAGACACAAAAAGTTCTTCAAGGTTCTTACATCCTGCTTTTTCACCGATAGAGCGCGCCGCGATCGCCACTTCAAGCGAATGCCGCCAGAAACGGGTACGATCAAACGAGGACTGCCAGTTAGAAGTTATACCATAGACTGAAGTCGATAGAGTTAGAGCTGTTATCTGTCTCATACCAATTGTCACCACTGCCTGTGATACGGTGCCAACTTTGCGCCCCATCCCGTAGAACGGAGAATTGACAACCCGAAGCACACGAGTAGTCATAGCCGGATCCTTTAGCAGTACTTTAGCCAAATCATCCGCACCCGAAGTTTCATCCGCAACTACCCGGAGTACTTCGGCAAGGGTTTGAGGTAACGAATACAGCTTTACGCTGTCGTCCAGAGCTTTTCTGATAGCGTCATTCATAATTGGTACGACCTCCTATTCGTCTTATCGGCTGTTCCGACAATGAATTGAACCTGGAACCTGTTGAAAAAGCCCTCCTTGTGTAGTTGCGACAGCCTTTGACTAATATGTGTTTACGTATGAATAAGGTTTTTCAGCGCGCTCTGGAATTCATATCAGCGGCAAAGTTTGCGCTGAAGTCGCCCGATACGCGTCTTGAGATTGTCTCGCCGACGTTGGCTCGGAGTCCCGATTCGGCCCGCCCGGTGGGCGAAATCGAGTGCCCGCTGGTAGTCTTTGGCGTGGTGTTCGTAGTACTTGGCCAACTCCAGACAAGCCTCATAATTTTCACGGCCGGTTTGCTCGGTCAGCGAAAGCCAGAGTTCAACGGCCCTGGACCAGTCGCCCCGCCGTTTGAACGCCAGCGAATGAAAAAATACGACTTCAGTATCCAGTGGGTAAGTGGCGGTCTGTTGCAGGCTCTCAAAATTGCCGATGACTTTGTCGGGGCGTCGACGACGCCCATACACCCGAGATAACGAATACAAATCGTCAGCGGTATCAAGTGATGCACCCTCCGACCGAAAGACCTCATCAACACGCAAAAGAAGAAAATAAAGTGACAAAATATCAAATCTGTTGTGTTCTAAAACCGAGCACATGAAACTCAGAGTATCCGTTTGCAACCAATCAAAATATACTGAAGGAATAAGATGCCCCGGGATATCATCGTCACGATAGAACCTAAACAGTTCCCGCTCGATATTGGTCAAACGACAATCAGAGAGACGTCGCCGCCAAAGACGCCGCGCTGAGTGGAGCAAATCAAAATGATCAGCCTGGGGCAATTCGCGGGCTACTCGATTGACAATCATTCGGTCCCTGAGAAGATTCATGTCGAAAGCGATACCATTATAACTGACCAGCGTGGTTTGAGAGTCAAACTCAGCCAGAACATGTTCCAGCATAGCCGCCTCGTCGGAGTAGTCGGGAAGGAGATACTGGCGAACTTCGAAACCCTGGTGCGTCAACGAACCACACCCAACTAAAAACGGCACCGCGCCAGCCCCACCGAGTCCGGTTGTCTCGGTATCAAAAAACAGCAGACTACCCAGCGGTACCTCTCCCTCGCGCTCAGTCGCGCTGAACGATGATGAAGCTACCAAAGCCGAAGGTTTGACCTTATCAAGACTTTCGTTGCCCAGTGAAAAACCAAACGGATATACCTGCCGAACAAGACAGTAACAACCAGCGGGATGGTTCACCAATTGCCCACCCACAACATCAGCCAGTTTCTGGTACCGGGCGTTAGATGCAGGTTGTGGCTTATTAGAAGAACCGCCGGCCAGGTGATTACCGAGCTGGTGCAATCGCTCGGTCAAACAGTCATTCTTCATCGTTGGCCAGGTCGATAGCGGCTTCGATCTTGAGCCGCACCAAACGGTCGGTTTCGTCATCGTAGTAATTCTGTCGGAAACCACAGTTGTCGAGCGGGTCAGCTTTAACCAAAGCAACTGCGGCGTGAGCACGGCGGTCAGGATCGGACGAGGCGGTTTGCCCCAAGAGCAACACCATGGCATCATCAGTGCCAATTTCACCGAGAACCTGACAGGCGAGATCGCTCAATTGCTCGTTAGCCGAGTTCAGCGAATCGGCGAGAACCTGTACGACAGTCACGGTGTCGAGTTGCAACAGCGAGTTGACCGCCATCAACCGCGCTCCATAAAATTCATCTCCCAACGTATGCACGAGTTCAGTAACAGCATCATTTGTTTGTAACTGCCCACAGGCGACCACAGCCGACTTGCGCACCTGGCCTATCGTGTCCTGTAGTGCCGACACTACCATATCAGCCGCTTCATCGTTACCGATTCGGCCCAACGCACGGATAGCCTCATCCCGAACCTGCCAGGCTTTATTTTGGCAAACACCAATCAACGGCTCTACTGCTGTTGGATGGCCGATATCGCCGAGAGTCCAGCAGACGCGCGCCACAACCATATGATCGGGCTGATCGAGACCGTCAATAAGACCGGGCACAGCCAAACTGTCTATCCTCTGCAGTATCCAAAAAACGGTCCATTTCTCCCAGGCCGAACGGGTGGCAAATTTATCCACCAGATACGGCACCGCCCTGGCACCTTGGGCGGCAATAGCATCCATAGCCGGTTCTCGCTCGTCCTGGTAGTGGATCTCAGCCGATGAAGCAATTACATAGAGCGAATCCAACCGGCGTTCGAACGATGTCTGCGACTGTCCATTCACAGTAAGCACGATAACTAATAAAACCGACAGCATCGAAACTTTGGCAATCACATTTAACATTTATTTGTCCTCCTCGCCAGTCGAATCAGGTGGCACTAATTCAATATCCATACCACCACCCCAACGTCGAGTGGCATGCCAGTAATGATTATCGCGCCCGTTACCGGCATATTGATCGGTCCCGCCAAGATCAATAAACAGTCCAATCGAACCGAAGCCTCGTCTCGGATCCCCGGCTCCCTGAGCGAAATCCGGATTACCGCCAAAATAGCGATCGCTACCCGACAAATCCATCATTAGACCAATCCCGTTGGCTGACCCATCACCCTGAACCTTGTCTTTGCCAACATAGGTATCATCGCCACCACGATCTATAAGCAGACCGCAGGAATAATCGTGACCACAACCCTGCATTACCCCACCACCGGTATAAAAATCGTTGCCTGAGGCGTCGATCAGTCCGCCCAGCGCCATGTGGGTGCCGACCCCCTGACCGTACTGGAAACAGTTGTAGCGATCGACTCCGGTCGAATCAAATATCAAACCAAGCCCCCACCAATAGGCTGAACCCTGGCCGAAGATATCGGTAGTGTAATCATCGTTGCCGGCCAGATCAATTATGCCGCCGATCCCCCCCGACATCCAGGGGCGTATTCCATAGGCGAAGCCCTGGGACATGGAAAGGTAATGATCGAGATACCGGTTTATGTCTTTGTATTTACCACCGGCATAGTAGGTATCGGAACCGCTTCGGTCATAGATGATTCCACCCCCCTGTACAAATCCAAATCCCTGCGAAGCGTACGCGGCGTTGTAAATATCCCGACCGCTTTCATCTATCAACAGGCCCAAACCGAAAGTCCCGGCGCCCTCAACATGAGTGTCACCATCGTAGCGATCATCACCCGCTTCGTCATAGAGCAGACCGAATCCAAACCAGCCGGAACCAAGCCCAAACGAACGAGCATCGTAGCGATCATCACCATCGAAATCGAGTAGCAGACCAACCGAGAGACAGCCGGAACCTAACGCAAAATCACTCCGGGCGCGATAATGGTCATCACCGGAGAAATCTATAATGATAACCCCGTGCGGATTATTAGGGTCATACTCCAGATCGTAGACATCGTTACCACCAAAATCGAGGATAAAGTGATAGTCACCGGAGTAATAGTCGTTGCCGACACCACCAATCTTCCAGCCTGACTGAATACCCAGGTAGGCGTCGGCGTCAATATTGTCAGGCAGGTATCCGGTTGTTTTCATCAGAGTACCAACACTGGTACTGCGGGCGGCAAGAGCTGACTGCAAAGCGCGCAGGTCGGGGAGAATATCTCGGAGGCAATCTATACCGGCGGCCATAATCGGATCTTTATCAATCTGGTGGCCGAAACTGACAAATTCTTCAAGGTATCGCTCCTCAACCTGGCTGACAGAATCAACCGCCTCAACCGAAAGATTCTCCTCTCCTTCCCGCTGGGTAGCTATTTGTTTGAGCTGGCGAGTTAGGAAACGTCTTTCGTCCGAACTAAGTGCTTTCAGAGCCGCCTCGGTCGAACCGGGAAAAATAGCATCCAAATATGTAGCGATCTTATTGAGCAGACCGTTAAGAGTCAAATCGGAGTATGCCAGATTGTATCGGTTCTGCATTTCGTCAATGGTGGGTCGGTAAGGGCGACCTCGGCTGGTCTGATATTCCGATGCCAAATCAGAAAACAGCACCCGAGACAGAATCTCTGGCTGGCGAAGTACGTGGGCGGTTTTGAGCGAACCGACGTAGTCAGTCATGCCAAGCGGGTTCTGCATCAGGTTGGCAACCAGTTTCAAGCGAAGCGAATCCGGCTCGGTGTAGTCGGAGCGAAAGGTCAAATCGCTCGGTTTCAACCCGAAATACTCGGTCAAGTGATTCAAGCCGAATTCCTCCGGCGATTTGAGGCTATCCTGAGCTGTGACAGCACCCGCCAAAAGGATGGCCGCTAAAACGGTCAGCAGTTGTTTTGTCATACCTGAATTGTAGGGAACGGAAGGCGTTGCGGTCAACCAGAATGATCGCCACAGGAACGAAGGCCATAGGTCTATTGCAAGATATATTGATCAGGCACATGTCTACTCACGTCCCACCAAAGATATAATCGTGTTCTTGAGAGAAGAGTTTCATTCGAAGTTGCGTGGTGTCGGGTGACCCTGCCCGACACCCGGTTAACAGACAAGAACTGTCAGGCAAAGTCGCCTGACAGCACAAGATGAGAGTTTCAATCGAGGATTTGTGTTTATCGTGTAGATTGATTGTTCCTGCGATGATTTGTGGCCATAGATTCCCGACTGCTCGGGAATGACAAGGGAAAGTCCTTCGTAGGGCAGAACCAACCAACCTGCGGTTGCCTTGGCGGTTCTGCCATTAGACAATCA
>JAGGTI010000121.1 GCA_021163775.1 Candidatus Zixiibacteriota bacterium | reverse complement strand
CCGCTCTTCAATGGTGAGCTGATTGTATTTCTTTCCCATAACAACACCTTATACAGGTGTTGCACTTCGTTTGTGAATTGAGCATGCCCATGTCTACTCGCATCCCGGAAAAGCAGTCAAGAATCAGCTTGGGATTTTGCTCCAATGTGACCGAGCATTTGTTCTGTGATGATTTGCGGTCATGGATTCCCGACTGCTCGGGAATGACGAAGCGGCGGGAATGACAGAAGAGCTGGAATGACAGTAAGAGGTGTTCTTTGGGGCAGACGGGACGTCTGCCGCCCACATAAGATTCTTGTGGGGTGGAACCCCTTGGTGATTCCACCATCGACGGCAGTTAATAAGTCACGCCTACTTGGGGCGTGACAGCGGTTTTTTCAACAAATCAGGATAGAGACGGTTTAACAAACTTGTTTTGTATCCAAATGGTGCTACATTTACCTCTGGAGATAGTATTCTGCGCAGGAAGGAAGCCATGTACCTATTGGATAGACTCGGGCAGGTTTTACCCCCGGATCAGATTAGCACCCAAATCGACCAGTTGAACATTGTCTCACAAGACGAGTCTACCCTTCCGGGTGTTGTCCCCAAAGCAGTAGTGTGGGCCAGGAATACTGACCAAATCGCTGAGGTGGTCCGAGCCGCTGTCGAAACCAAAACACCTCTGACAACTCGAGGGGCCGGTTCGGCTCTGGAAGGCTCAGCAATTCCTCTCCCCGATGGCATCGTGCTCGATCTGAGTCGGATGACTGATATTCTGAATCTCTGGCCGGACGATTTACAGGTCGAGGTCGAACCGGGGATTATCTACGACCATTTGAATAACAAGCTGAAAAATGAAGGGCTGTTCTTTCCCCCATCACCGGGAGGTTCGGGCGACATCGCCACGGTCGGCGGAATGGTATCGACCAACGCCAGTGGCATCTACTCGGTAAAATACGGAGGAACCCGCGACTATCTTCTCGCACTGGAAATAGTGACCGGAACCGGTGAGATCATAAAGTTAGGCAATCGTGCCGTGAAACGATCCAGTGGCTACAACCTGGTCGACCTGATCGCCGGCTCGGAAGGCACCCTTGGGATCATCTCAAAAATCACGCTTCGACTGGCCGGCCTTCCTGAAGGTCGACACCAGAGTGCCTTTGTGTTTACCGATAATGTATCGGCGGCAAAAGCGGTATCGGAGATGATGCGTTATGGTCTGGATATCGCCGCGATTGAATTCCTGGACCGAGAGTTGACCGTTGCCCTGAACAAGCTCAAGGGGTACGGCCTGACCGAAGCACCGATGCTCTTTTTGGAGTTCCACGGCCCACAACCAGTCCTGGAGTCAAACAGTGAACTGGCCACATCGATCTGCGAGGAACTCTCTGCCCAACCGTTGGTTCTGACCGATGGACAGCGCCCCTGGGAAATTCGGCATTGGGCCACCGACGCAATCAAACATTACCTTCCTGGCAAAAGTATCCTGCGCAATGATGTAGCTTTTCCAATATCACAATCGCCGGACATGGTCGCTTACTGCCACGAACTTGGTCAGAAGGGAAATATCCCGATGTTCACTTTCGGCCATGTAGGCATGGGTTTGTTGCACGCTCTCATGTTAGCTGATCCAAATAATTCTGTCGAATGGGGTCGCGCTCACGAGATCAACAACCAGATTATCGAAAAGACGATTTCTCTGGGCGGGACGATTTCCGGTGAGCACGGAATCGGACTGGGACATAAGGATCTGTTTGCGAAAGAACACGGCCCGGCAGTTGAGCTGATGCGTCAGATCAAACGCCAGTTCGACCCTCACGGCATTCTAAACCCAGGGAAGATATTTGATTTGTAACCGATTAGCGTGGAACGCCAGGACTCAATTGAGAATTGACCTGTAAGTAGTCATCAATTGCTCGAAATATTTACGCCACGAAAAATACTTGGTCCGTTCCATGCCTGCTTTGCTCATAGTCTCTCGGTAGACTGGGTCGTCGGTGAGTCTCTGCAAGATCAAACTACTTTCGGATGCTTCAGCAGGATTAACCAACACTGCCGCATCTCCCCCCACCTCAGCAGAAGCTGAACAATTCGATGTGAGGACAGGGCAACCGCGAACCATCGCTTCCAATATCGGCAACCCGAACCCTTCCTCCCACGATGGTTGTAAAAGAGCAACGGCCTTGCGATACAACCAGTCCAGGTCTCCAGAATCCACTTGAGTAAAAAGGTGTAATCGCTCGGAAGGAAAAGCGGATAGAGAGGCCTTGGCTATTTCTTCGTAGCCATAACCGGGTTCACCAACAATCGCCAGATCAAGATACCTGAGAGGAAGTAGGGCATCGACCACATGCTTGAGATTCTTTCGCGTCTCGATTCGGCCGACAAAGAGAACAAAGGGGCGCATATCCAGTCGCCTGATTTTCGGATCGGTAACCGCTTGAGCAACTTTGACAGGATCGGCAACACCCATTGTAGCGACGTGACAAACGGCTGGATCGACGATATCGAGTTTCAGGAGGTTTTCGCGAGTTGTATTGCTGATACAAACGATAGCATCTGCGCGGTTCAGTTCCTTCCTCATCCGCTTGCCGATCAGTTTTTGGAAATCGACGCTCTGATACCGATTGGGATAGAGCGACCAGGCATCATATAATGTATAAACCAATTTTTTATAACGACCGGTAGGAATACGATGACAAAGGGCGTGAAGAATCTCTGGTTTCGGACCAATAAAACGATCTGCCCGGGAAACCCGGTGAATCCGACAACCGAGACTATCCAGATTAGAACGCTTACCTCTCCGATACCAGCCCTGAGCTTTCAGTTGATCGCTGGCAACCGCTTGATTAATTGTATGCAGACAGACCTGCGCAATACCGCCAAACGGGGACTGAGCCAGGGAAGTAAGATCGTAAGCAACAGTAATCATAGATCAGAACCATCTTTGATTGGGCAAAGGGGGGCAAATCATGTCTTTTGGTGCCGGAGGCGGGATTTGAACCCGCACGGTCCTAAGGACCAAGGGATTTTAAGTCCCTGGTGTCTACCAGTTCCACCACTCCGGCAATGGATGCAGGATAACAAGTTACGGTGTTCTGCGCAAGGATGAAAAACACCCTTGGGACTAATTTGGGACCATTTCGTTCCTTGTCCGACATTGTGCGTCTATTTGTTATACCACCTTCTCGTTGCATGGATACCGCCTTCCTGATCACCCTGTTCCTATAGAAACATAGGTAAACTTATTTATAAAATCGCAGAATCTGACGTAATGTTAAGTTCTATTGTTTGGTATCATGGGGCTATATGTCCAATGTTCCTTGTCAGACAATCGTCATTTCAGCGGTAGGTATCAGTTTTACCGTTGTATTCTGATCCGGCTCGCTCTTGGTGCGACTACCCTATGATCATTTTGTGACTATTCGCACAGTCATTATCCTGGAGTATATTCGTCCTGATTAGTTGCTACATCTTGCGCAATACGGAGGACTGACCCTGTGACCATTTTGTGACCAGCCACACAGTCATCATCCTGGAGTATATTTATCCTGATTAGACTGAAACAACACAAGTCCCTATAAATTAAAATGGTAATGTTCACTGCGTACTTGACAGAGGTGACTACTGTACATATAAATATATTCAAATCTGCGGACAGACTCTCAATCCTTTATGTTATTGAGGATGATGCTATAAGTTGACCAGAGACAGGAAAGACTTAATGAGCAATATTGACGCCTGGGATTGGCAACCTGAGAATAAAGTTCTAACCGATCTCGCAGAAATCCGAAAGAAATATTCCAGAGTAGACGAACTCATCGCAAGTCCCGATGGGGAACGGCTCGCAACACTGGTAAAGACTGAGGATGGCAATTTTTCAGCCTGCATCAATGGGAAACTGTGGCCGGAAAGTTTCGAATTGTGCTGGCATATGCAATTTTCACCATCAGGAAGATTAATTGCTCTTGCGCGTATCAATGACCAATGGACACTTGTCGTCGATGGCGTACCGTGGAAAGAGCGATTTGAATACGCGTGGAATCCGATCTTCATTGTTACCGATCAGGCGATAGCTCTGGCATACAAGCGTGATAATATGTACGGTGTGGCTGTCAACGATCAGGTCTGGAACGAAGGTTTCTTTGGTATGCGTGATATTTGCCTGAGTTCCGATGGCAGTTTGGCCGCGGCAACAGTTCAGGCGGATAATCTCAAGGAAGCTGATGTCGAGGGATTTTTCAAGGGCGTGTGGTCTCTGGCTGTGAATGGCAAAACTTGGGACAAGAGATTTGTCAACGTATGGAAACCTGTTTTCAACCCCAATGGTAAATCGTTAGCTACTCAGGTTCGTACCGGTATCTGCGAATACACAATAGCCGTAGATGAAGAACTCTGGCCCGCAACATTTGCTTGCGTCTGGGAACCAAGTTTTCATCCCAAAGATGGCTCGGTAGTTGCCCCGATACGCCGCGATGGTTCCTGGATGTTATTCAAGGACGGTCAATTATTCTGGAACAACCGCTACAACCAATTATGGCACCAGCAGTTCAGCCCTGACGGATCCCGCATTGCCGCTGTGGTTTGCGGTGATTTCGGTAAGTGGACAATCGCGGTTGATGATGTCCCCTGGAAGAAGACATTTTCGGAGATGGTCCAGAAACCAATCTTCTCACCTGATGGAACCAGGGTGGCGGCTATTGTAAAACAGAACAACCGATGGAGCATCGCAGTTGATGGCGTGCCCTTCAAGAATGACTATGAGATGATCTGGGATCCGGTGTTTAGCCCTGATGGGCTACAGGTAGTTGCTAAAGCCGAAATAGGCGGTAAGTATTGCATTGTGACCACAAACGGAAAACACAGCAAGAGTTTCGACCGACTATGGGATCCGGTATTCAGCCCTGATAGCAGTAGCGTCTTGTTAAGATTCGTAGAAAACGATAAGTATTGCAGACGGGTGATATCGGTCAATGAATTGTTTGGCTGAGTGAACCTGATTGAGTCTCACTTTGTGTGACAGAGGGTAAGAGATGTACGAGTTCTCCCGTGGCCCGTTAGTATGGATAGCTTTTTCAGTCCTGTTCGCCGGCTCAATCTACAGAATAGTCTCAACAATTATCCTGGCGAAAAAGGACAAGGTCATCTGGCCATATATGAAATGGGGATTTAGTCTACGCTCACTCTGGCATTGGATTGTTCCATTTGGTGCGCTTAATATGAGGATGAGACCGGCGTTCACCATAATTTCATTCACATTTCACATCTGCTTATTATTGACTCCGCTCCTGACACTGGGGCACGTGGCCTTGTGGAAAGAATCCTGGGGGGTTAGCTGGTGGAGCCTGCCGAACACACTCAGTGTAATGATGACAATCATCGTAATCTGTACGGCATTAATCTTTATATTGCGAAGAATAGCTGATCCTACAGTCAGACTGATTTCATCTGTCAGCGACTTTATACTGGTACTATTGGTAGCGGCACCTTTTGTGACCGGCCTGATGGCTCATTACCAGATATTTGACTACGACATGGTCATAATCATACATATGTGGACCGGCGCGATCTGGTTGGGTATGATACCCTTCACGCGTATTGCTCATATGCTGTATTTCCCTCTAACGCGGGCCTACATGGGATGTGAATTTGGTTATGTCCGTAGTGCCAAAGACTGGTAGTCGGGACATGAGGTACTTCTGGAGGCAACGAACAGAATGAAGGAAACCCCTGAAAGCCAGGTTAAGGATCCAGGGCTGGATGACGCAGTAAAGAAACTTACGCCTGAGAAAATACAAAGAGCCGTTCAACGGGTACTCACAAAAGAGTGCGCCGCACGACTAAAAGTATATGTAGACACCTGTGCACATTGCGGTTTATGTGCTGAAGCCTGTCACACCTATTTATCGCGTGACAAAGACCCTATGTTTTCACCGGTAGCCAAAGTCAAAAACACCCTATGGGAACTGGTTAAACGTAAGGGTAATGTCGATGGTGAAGCTATCCGCCACATGGCTCGAATCGCGTTCACGGAATGCGGGGCCTGTAGACGCTGTAGTATGTACTGCCCGTTTGGTATCGACATAGCATACCTCATAATGGTTGTCAGGCGCATTTGCAGTCTACTCGGAGTTGTTCCACAATACTTGCAGGACACCACGAACAGTCACGCGGCGACGAACAACCAGATGTGGGTACATCAGGATGAATGGATTGACACTCTTCAGTGGCAGGAAGAAGAGGCGCAATTCGAAATACCCACCTGCCGGATTCCTTTAGAGAAGGAGGGGGCCGATGTAATGTATTCGGTGATCGCTCCGGAGCCAAAGATACTGGCGCAATTGCTCGGCAATATGGCTCAGATATTTACAGTCGTGGGAGAAGACTGGACTATGCCGGCCACTGATGGCTGGGACAACAGCAATATGGCCATGTACTCCGGCGATTTTGAAATCATGGGTCGAGTGGAACGTCTTCACTGGGAAACAGCCGCGAGACTAAAGGTTAAAAAAATTGTAATGGGTGAATGCGGTCACGCTTTCCGTGGAGCAGTATATGATGGCCCACGATGGCTAGGCTGGCAGTTCCCCCCAATACCGATGGTACATGCCATTGAATACTATTATGACCTGCTCAAAAGTGGTCGCATCAAGGTCCGCGAGAAGTACAAAGAACATGTTACCGTCCAGGATCCATGCAATATAGTGCGCGGTCGCGGTCTTGGGGACAAACTCCGTTATGTCATCAATGCTTTGTGCGAGAACTTCACTGATGTGCATCCGCGGTATGAACATAACTACTGCTGTATGGCTGGCGGGGGGACCATAAACTGCGGCCCTCCGTGGAAGCGTTCACGCATGGTATCCAACAAGGTGAAGGCTGAGCAACTCAAAGCGACCGGAGCCGATATTATTATCACTCCATGTCACAATTGTCATAGTGGTATCGAAGACATCATAGGCTTCTACAAACTGGGCATGCACGTCAAATTCATTAGTGAGATCATGGTGGAAGTAATGGAGATCCCTGAGGAGTTGAAGGCATGATCATACAGAAGAAACAGTGCATGACGGTGTTGACGACACTCCTGGTTTGTGCGACTGGTATGATAATCGCCGGTTGTTCCTCAGGGGATGCCGCAACAGCGATTGAGCGGCCTGGTGTGATTACCATTTCGAGCATGGAGATATTCGGATCGCTTGACAGAGCACCGGTACAGTTCATGCACGACAAACACACCGAGGTTCTTGCGAAACAGGGTGACAGTTGCCAGACCTGCCATCTTATTGAAACCTCCGGACGGATGTCACAGCAATTCAAACGATTGGAAGATACCGACCAGGCGACGGCTATGGAGATCTATCATGATGGCTGTATTTCATGTCATCTTGAGAAAAAGGAAACCGGCCCTGTTACATGTGGAGGTTGTCACCAACGCACCGCTGAATATACTTCCTCGTGGGTAGCGATTGGGTTCGATCGTTCATTGCACTTTCGACACGCCGAAGCCAGTAAAAAAGAATGCGAACGCTGTCATCATAGTTTCGATGAAACCCGGCAAAAACTTGTCTACATCAAGGGTCAGGAAGCCTCCTGTCGTGACTGCCACCAACAGGAACCTATTGATGATCATTTGTCTTTGAGGGCCGCGGCGCACTACCAATGTATCGAGTGCCATCGCACCACAGAGAACGCCGGCCCGATCGATTGTGCCGGTTGTCATGATGCTCGGAGACAGGCGGACATTCAAGTTATCGAGGAGCCAGATCGTCTATTCCGCGATCAACCTGACTTTGCTCTATTGAGCGCACCTGTTCAAGATATCGAGAATAGCAAAATGAAGACCGTGCCATTCCCTCATCTGGAACACGAGGACGCATTACCTTCATGCCGCACCTGCCATCACAAGACTCTGCAAGCGTGTGTAAAATGTCATACCCTGACAGGTGGAGAATTAAGCGACGGCATAAATCTCGAACGTGCCATGCACAACATGAACTCAGAGCATAGTTGTGTAGGCTGTCACGAACAAAATAAATCGGCGACTGAGTGTGCGGGTTGCCACGCTTTGATGGAGCAGGGACGTATTACCGAACAATCCTGTACAATCTGTCATACCGGCCCTGGACCAGATCGGTTAGAAAAAGACAGGTCGCGTTTCAGTAGCATAGATAATTTCCGACAGAGTGAGGCCAATACACGGCTGTCATTCAAAGAACGTGACATCCCCGACACTGTCCTGATTTCTACCCTTGCAGATAAATATCAACAGGCGGTCTTCCCTCACCGGAAAGTTATCGATAGGCTAAGAGCCAACATCAAGGATAGCCCAATGGCGACGCATTTCCACGGCCATGAGGATGTTCTTTGTCAGGGCTGTCACCATCACAGCCCGGTGGGTACGAAACCACCGCTTTGCGGAAGTTGTCATGGGAACCCATCAGATGAGAACGATTTGTTCCGACCAGGACTGCAAGGGGCATTCCACCAGCAGTGTCTTGGGTGTCACCAACAAATGAAAATAGATAAACCTTCCGATTGCGTCGGTTGCCACGCGGAAAAACAGTAACAAAGGATGCGAGACATCCGACTTCAGTCGACGAGAGAGATATCAATGAGTAGATCACGCAGGGATTTCCTGAAATTGATAACCGGAGCAGGTGTTGCTGTGGCGGTTCCATTGACTGCTGAAGGACATGACCACTTCACCGGTTACCCCGACAGTTACGGTATTCTCCACGATATAACCTTGTGTATCGGTTGTCGTTCTTGTGAAGCGGCATGCAACAAAGTGAACAACCTGCCTGCGCCAGAGAAGCCGTTTGAAGATCTAACAGTGCTGGATCAGAAACGTCGAACAGACGAAAACACATATACCGTTGTCAATAAGTATGATGTCGGGAACTCTTCGGTTTCGCCACTATTTCGTAAGTTCCAATGCAACCACTGTATGGAACCGGCCTGTGCCTCAGCTTGCTTTGTAGCGGCTTTTACAAAAACCCCTGAGGGGGCGGTCATCTATGACCCATCCGTTTGTGTCGGTTGCCGTTATTGTCTTATAGCCTGCCCATTTGAAGTTCCGGCCTATGAATTTCATGATCCGTTAGATCCTCGTGTAGTAAAATGCACCATGTGTTACCCTCGTATTATTGAGGGTAAATTACCTAGTTGTGTAGAGGCTTGTCCCCAGGAAGCTCTTACATTCGGTAAGCGCGAAGACCTTATTGCAATCGCGCGTGAGCGGATACGCAAACATCCGGATCGTTACATCAATCACATCTATGGAGAGCACGAAGTTGGTGGAACAAGCTGGTTGTATATCTCCGGGGTACCATTTGAGAAACTCGGATTCCGAACCGATCTTGGAATTACACCAGCCCCGGAATTGACTTCAGGCGCATTGGCGATGGTGCCAATCATAATTGGCATGTGGCCGGTCCTGCTGGGTGGAATATACTTCATCACACAGCGTAAAGAGAAAATGGCCGCACGGGAGCTGAAAGACGCTGTCAATGAGGCCATAGAAAATACTCAAGCCTCGGCCAACGAAGTGAAAGCCAAAGCACTGGCGGCCGCCAAACAGGACAAGGAAAAAGCGATAGAGAAGGCTGTTGAGAAAGCTCTCAAGGAGGCCGCTAAACAAGCCAAAGAAACCAAAGAAGATAACGGTAAGGAGGACGCCTGATGTCTGAGCACAGCACTGCTGTTGAGAGGCCACTCTTTTCACCATTCAACGTTATTGCCAGTCTGATTATCTTGTTTGGTCTGTGGCTGACCTATTTGCGTTTCACCGGTGGTCTCGCCGCTGTCAGCAATCTCGACCATAACAACCCCTGGGGCATCTGGATCGGTTTTGATCTTCTCTGCGGCGTCGCTCTGGCCGCGGGTGGATATACTACTGCGGCGGCGGTTGAGATATTCGGTATGAAAAAATATCACGCCGCAGTAAGGCCAGCTATTCTAACCGGATTTCTGGGATATTCCATGGTAGCATTCGCGCTACTTTATGATGTTGGACAACCGTGGCGTTTACCGTACCCGTTTATTATCAGCCCGGGCGTTACTTCGGTAATGTTTGAAGTTGGTGCCTGCGTAATGCTCTACCTCACCGTCTTGTTCCTGGAATTCTCCCCGGTAGCCCTGGAATGGATTGGCGCCAGAAAGCTACGACGTGTAATTGTCAGATTAACAATTCTACTGACGATATTTGGTGTCCTGCTATCGACTCTGCATCAATCATCACTGGGGGCGATGTTTCTCCTGGTGCCATCGAAATTGCACCCGTTGTGGTACTCGCCATATTTGCCGGTATTCTTTTTCGTTTCAAGTATTGCCGCCGGGCTTTCGATGGTGATATTCGAAGGCACACTCGCACACCGTAATTTCCATGACAAAATGGACAAGGAACATCTTGAAGCCTCACGGAGAGTCGTACTTGGTTTTGGACGTGGCGCCTCACTGGTACTTGCCGGGTACTTCGCGATAAAAGTGTTCGGTATAGCAATCGGGAATAACTGGCATTACCTGGCCACCAACTACGGTCTTTGGTTCATGGTTGAGATGCTTGGATTCGTAGCGCTACCGTGTTTCCTGTTTGCAATCGGCGTACGTGAGCGCAATGCTACCGTGATCAAGTGGGCGGCCTTCGGGACTATACTCGGCATCATATTGAACCGTCTCAATGTTGTCCTGATATGCTTCAACTGGCAACTACCAGCCGAAGCACGCTATTTCCCCAATTGGAAGGAGATTGGCATATCGGTCTTTGTCGTGACTGTTGGTATTGTGCTCTATAGGTTTATTGTCACCAGAATGCCTGTATTCTATGAACATCCAGACTTCAAAGAGAAACATTAACAGGGAGATGTGCAATGACTGAATCCATTCATACTCTTCAGGAGTTCATGTTCCAAACCAAAGGCATGTGCTACCTTCTTGCGCTCTGTTTCTTTGTTGGGATCATTACTTTCTGGAGATTTTTGAACAGGAACGACCTGGACCAAGACATGGATTGATCCCGAGTACAGGATACATGTTCCATTAAGAGCACAACCTGCATAGCGGGGCGCAATCAACAATCGGAAGAAACCAAATTATGTCAAAGATTGCTGTACTCTATTGTAAGCGCATCAAGGATTTCTCCTGCATCGCCTGCTCTAAGTGCTACAAAGCAATGGCTGAGCGAAACGGTGAGCTTGCCAGGACGATATCAAACTGGTAGCCATGACAAACTGTGGCGATTGCCCCGGACCCACTTTCCCAAAAGTAAAACTCACCACCGAGATCACCCAAAATCTCGACCGCCCGATAGAAAAACTGCACTTTGGGACTTGCCTGAAACTTGCGATGGAAACTGGTGCCTGCCCAATCGATTTCGATGAGATCAAGTTGACCCTGGAGAACAAGTTCGGCACAGAAGTCGTGCTGGGAACACACTCATACTAACCAGGGTTTGCTGAATAAAGTCTAAGTCTTTATCTGTTAATAGATATGTTTGTGTTGTATTGTTTTTGGTGAACGGGTTTTGTTGTAAATGGCCCCAAAAGCTTGCAGATACAATGTCAGGTTGCAAGCAACCGTGACCTACGAGGCTACTTAACATCCTCTTTCTGTCACATCCGCCTCTTTCTGTCACATCCGCCTCTT
>JAGGTI010000072.1 GCA_021163775.1 Candidatus Zixiibacteriota bacterium | reverse complement strand
TTGTGATTGTCGAAAGACAATTCTCGATACGACATTAGGTGTCTCCTTATGGTTGTTGTGAACTTTAGGATACACCTTTTGTCTTTTACACACTTCTAAAGATATTACCCGGTTTTGCCCCATGAAAGAAATCCTATTTCTGTCCTTAGTGACGCCCTGATCGAAAGATGTTCCATAACAGGAGAAGTCCTAATATGGAGGCGATGAGGTAGCCGATAACGCCAATGAGCGGAAAGCCAAAAAGGCTCGGTCCCGACGGAACCTGCATTACCAATGATGATCCAATAATCAAGGCGGCTATAATTACGGCAGAGGAGATGCGATTGGAGCTTTGGTTGATCTCTTTCGCAAAATTCTTAAGATTGCGATGTTCAAACTGGATACGCAATTCACCGGCGTTGACTCTTCGAAGGGTATCGCGCAATCCCTGTGGTAGTTCCTCAACCAGGTTGCTGAAATCATCAAACATATTCAGGAAACCCTTGAACCGGCGTCTCGGGTCATAGCGTCGGAACATGATTCGGCTGACATATGGACGCACCTCAGACACCATATCAAAATCAGGGTGAAGTAGTCGGCCTAATCCTTCTACCGTGACCAAGGCTTTCATCATTAACGATAGGTTTGATGGAAGTGTCATTTGATGTGCTCGAAAGATTTCGAAAAGTTCCATTAGAAGACTGCTGACCAGTAGTTCCTGGAGGGGTATTTCATAGTATTGACTGATAAAACCATTAATATCTGTACGAAGTGTAATCCTGTTTGTGACGTCGCGGGTAATGCCCAGGGCATCAAAGGCCCTTAGTATTCTGTTAGAATCTTTGTTAATTATTCCCGCCAGCACACTTCCCAGAGCTTCTATGGTTGCCTCATCAAGGTTACCAACCATACCATAATCGAGTGGTGCGATGACATTATCCTCAAGCACCATTATGTTTCCTGGATGTGGATCAGCGTGAAAGAAGCCATGCTGGAATATCTGTTTAAGGATAAACTGGGTTCCTCGTTCAGCAATTACTATACGATCTAACCCCTCTTTTTCAAGTTTATCCAGATTCGATGCCTTGATGCCATCTACAAAATCCATGACTATCACGCGGGATGAACTTAGTTCTGGATGAAATTGTGGAACCAACACAGTGGGATCATCAGCATACATCCGCCCAAATCGATGTATATTGCGCCCTTCTGAGAGAAAGTTAAGTTCACGATGAATGGAACGATTGAACTCCTCAACAACAGCCACCGGGTCGGAGATTACGGAATTCAGGGAATGGCGCGTAAGAACTTTGGCCAGATCTGAAAGGATTTCCAGATCTACGTTGATAATGTCTTGTATGTTGGGACGTTGGATCTTTATGACAACCTGACGACCATTCTGAAGTGTGGCTCTATGCACCTGGGCGATAGATGCCGCGGCCAGGGGATTTTCATCGATATGCGAGAATAATGTTTCGGGATCTTGTTCTAATTCTTCCCTGATAATGATTCTTGCCTCTTCGTACGAGAATGGGCTTACCTCATCCTGGAGTTTCCGTAACTCTACAGTAATATCAGGCGGTACAATATCTGGTCGCATGCTGAGGATCTGAGCCAGCTTCACAAATGTCGGTCCGAGTTCCTCAGCGGCATACCGTAATCGTTTTGCCCTCGACATTGAATGGTCAATGTGTTTACTCAGGAGAGGAATAATTTTGTCACCGAAGCGTCCGATTAAATCCCTGTGCGCGACATCAACTACATCGCGAAATCCGTACTTTAGAAGAACACCAAGGATTTGCCGGTAGCGGTGCATGTGTCGCCAGCCACGCCCGATTTTTAGAGACAAAATATTACCTCACTTTCTTCAGCAATGTGTCAAGTTGGCGTTCCGTCTCAGCGTATCCTTCGGCAATAGCTTCGCTGGCTCTATTGAACTCAAGAAACTTGATATGTGACAAGTTGGGTTGAATCAAGATATCCGGTGGATTGGCCTTAAGCCTTGTGGCAGTGATTTGTGTTTCCATAATATTAATGGAGGAGGTTATCACATCAAAAATGCTCGGCAGTGGCTCTTCCTCCGGACTATGTTTCATCCAGGATAAAGCAGATAAGTCAATTGCGGTAAGTTTGCTATTTATCGCTTCCAACATGCTGTTCTTTTTTTCAGTGTGTTGCTGATCGTCCTTTTCCGAATGTGGTGCCCTTAATTCAGGTTGAGGAGACGCCTCTTCATTAACAAGGCCATGACTCAGATCAACCGCAATAACAAAATCGGCTCCCATCTCTCTTGCAACGCTCACCGGAACCGGATTAACTAATCCACCATCCACAAGAATTCTGCCGTTATTCCTGACAGGTGTGAATATGCCGGGGATAGAAATACTGGCCCTGACCGCTTCAATGATGTCTCCTTCACTTATGACAACCTCATCTCCGGTGCTCAGGTCTGTTGATACGGCACAAAAGGGAATAGGCAAATCTTCGATATTCATTTCCTTCAGGTATTTGCGAACGAATTCTCCAACTTTATTGCCGTCAATAATTCCAGATTTTGGTAAAACAACATCAAGGAGAAGAGCGATCTGTTTCCAGTCAAGCCGGACAGCAACATCTTCCAGGGCTTCCAGATTGTTTGCGGCAAAGACTGATCCTACTATTGAGCCGATACTTGTACCGGCTATATAGTCAATCTTGATACCGGCATTATTCAGGGCGTGAATCACTCCGATATGTGCCCACCCCCGAACAGACCCACTCCCCAGGGCGAGGCCTATCTTCTTTGGTTTCCGTTTATTGAATGTAAATAATCCTGCCATTTTTCCTCAGAAGACGGATTTGAATACGGTTCCGCCCGACGGTACTTGGTACGATAATAGCCACCTGTTGCGACGTTGTCACGAAGAATATTGTGTCATTCCTGCCCCAAAGTCATTCCTGCGCAGGCAGGAACCCAGACAACTCGTACGACGGCACTATTCATGATTCATAAATTACAGCCAGAGCGAACACAACTGAATCCTCGCTTCCGCGAGGATGACGGAGAAGGGGGTGTCGCCCCTACCGTATCAACTGCAAGAACTCCGCGCGGGTTCTGTGACTGGTGCGGAAATGTCCCAACAAGCACGAAGTCGTCATCACCGAGTTCTGTTTCTCCACACCGCGCATCATCATGCACAGATGCTGTGCTTCAATTACCACGCCCACGCCGCCGGCACCGGTTTTCTCCATCAGTGTCTCAGCGATATCGCGTGTTAGCCGTTCCTGAACCTGTAGCCGCCGTGCAAACAGATCAACCACCCGTGCTACTTTGGACAACCCGATCTGGTATTTCTTCGGCAGGTACGCCACATGACACTTGCCGATGAACGGCAACAGGTGATGCTCACACATTGAGTACAACTCAATATCTTTTACGATAATCATCTCGTCGGTGTCGGCGGCAAACAACGAGTTGCCGATGATCTCATCGACCGACTGACTATACCCCTGGGTCAGGTAACGCATTGCTTCGGCGGCGCGGGCCGGGGTTCGAGTCAGACCTTCGCGGTTTGGATCATCGTCGATCTCATCAAGAATTGCTTTGTATGCTTTTTCCATAATAATCTTTCCTGCTAATTGTCTTGTCAACAATGCCCGTCTGCCGAACCAAGCGGCAGATGTGGACATCTGCCAGCCACGAATTCCCAACGCAAGCGTCGGGGCACCAGGCGGTTCAGGACCGGTCACAACTCCATGCGGTCGTAGGGCAGAACCCCTTGGTGGTTCTGCCATTAGTAGCAGAACCGCTATGCCCTACTTAAATAGGCCCAGTGGCCAGTCCAGAGCAAGTAGATTCAAGAACATAGCGTAACCTGTCGAAAATAAGAGTAAGTAGAAAATATGCCTTTGTCAATGTAGGAGCGTTTATGTCCGTATTTATGGAAGTTATTGAGTGGATTGACCCCAGCGGTCAGGAGATGATTTATCGTCTGCCGCAGGAGGGTTCAGCTGATTTCAAGTTAGGCGCGCAGTTAGTTGTCCGCGATAGCCAGATGGCGATGTTTTTCAAGGACGGCCACGCCGCCGACTCTTTCACTACCGGGCGGCACACTCTGGCTACCCTCAACGTGCCGATTTTGACCCGTCTGTTGGCATTTCCGTTCGGGTTCAATTCGCCGTTTCGGGCCGAGGTCTATTTTGTCAATCTGAAAGTTTTTACCGACCTCAAGTGGGGCACCAAACATCCGGTGACATTTCGTGACAAGGAGTTAGGCTTGATTCGGCTGAGAGGTCACGGTGCGTTCACGATGCGTATCAAAGAACCGGTGCTGTTTCTCAATACAATAGTAGGTCGTCAGGCTAAGTATACGACTGGTGAAATTCAGGACTACCTGCGCGATGTCATCATTGCTCGCATGAACGACCTGCTTGGTGAAGACCTCGATACGATTCTCGATCTGCCAGCTGTCTACACCGAAATGGCCGATAAATTCAAGGGGGTTGTCACCAGTGAGTTCGACAAGTACGGTCTGGAGCTGGTTGATTTCTATATTTCCTCGATCACACCGCCGGAAGAAGTCTCGAAAATGATCGACCAGCGTTCTGGTATGGAAGCGGTTGGCGATCTGGACAAGTTCCTAAAATTCGAGATGGCTAAAGGTTTGGGTGTGCCGGGTGGAGCGGCGGCGGCCGGGTCCGGTATGGGCATGGCGGCCGGGGTTGGGATCATGATGCCGGGTATGCTCAATAAAGTTTTTTCGCCCGAACAGACAGAGCTGAAACGCGAGTCGGTCTCGACTGTCACCTGTCCGAAATGCTACACCGACACTCCGGAGCAGTCGCGCTACTGCTATCGCTGTGGCAACCAGATGGTCGCTCAGAACGTGTGTCCATCGTGTAACGAGGCGCTCCCGACCGAGGCCAGCTTCTGTATGCACTGTGGCTACAAACTCGACACCGAATTGATCTGTCCGCATTGCTCGGCTAAACTGATAGCCGGCTCCAAGTTCTGCGGCGAATGTGGCAAGGCTATTGAAGGTGACGACGACCAGCAAGCCTAAGAGCGGTTTTTTCATTGGTGTCGGCTGTCCCGGCTGTGGCGGTGACCTTGATCTCGACGGTGATTTTTTTGTCACCGAATGCGAGCATTGCGGTTCACCGTTACGCGTGCTGATGCCCGACACGCCACCGGCGTTCATGGCGCAAAGCAAGGTCGGTGGTTATGAGATACGCAATCATATTGACCGTTATCTCAAAAAGAACGACCTGCCTCTCACTAACGCCACATTGCATGTCAAGCGGCTATACTATCCGTACTGGAAAGTCGATGCCACCATTCTGAAACTACGCAACAAAACAGAAGTGAAGAAGATCTACTCTGAATCGGACTCGAGCGTCGAAAGCGTCATAGAGACCGATCGGTCAGTAGTCTCGGTCAGCCCGTACAGTATCACTATTGCCGGTGGTACCAGTATGAACGGTATTCCGGATTCAATCGGCATGCGTTCTGAGACAATTCGCCTTGTCCCGTTCGCTGAGGAGAACATCGAACCTGATTTCGACGCTCTTCCGGTGTTGCGCTCGTGGAAGGCGATCAACCAGCGGGTTATGCTGGCGGTCGCTTCGATGTCGATGATCAACCCGGCTGATTTCGGTCAAAACGTTACTCGGCTGTTCAACGCTTCGTTCTCGTTGATTTATTTTCCGTATCTGGTTGTCGAGTGTTACGGCAATGATTACCGTCGCTTTGTTATTGACGGTTTGGTCGGGCGGGTGCTCAAGGCGATCTGGCCGCGACGGGAAGAATCGAAGGCGGCCGTGTCCACTAAGGGAGAAATGGCGAGTAAGGTAGGTGGTGGAGATGTCAACCTTGGGCGGGTTTCGATATCGTTCGACAACGATCCAACCCCGGTCCGACTGCATGACAATTATGTCGATAACGCCCTAGCGCGGGGTGTGGTTGAAGATCTGACCGAAGCAGAAATCCCAGAAGATGAATCCGGCCCGGTTCCGGAAGTCAGTTTTGGTCAGCTTGATGTCGATTTCCATCGCTGTCGTGTCTGCGGCTCCGATCTGCCGGTTGAGATGTCGTATGTCTATATCTGTCCCAACTGTCACGAACTGCAAATGCTGGGAAAAAACACCGCTCAACTTCCGGAGATACAGGTCGCTGTGGCTGAAAACGAGCGTGACCTCAGGTATGTTCCATTCTGGACGCTAAGGCTACCCGATATTATGGCACAGCGGTACGGCAACCTGCTGGGTGGTTTAGATAAACAGGAGCAGATGTTCGTGCCGGCGTTGGGAGGGGCTAATTTCGAGGCGATCTATCGTCTGGCCAAGCGGATGTCAGCCGCCCAGGGCCGAATGGAAATCGAGACGGTGGGGTCGCTTGATGACCGTTACCAGCCGGTCAGAATCGGCGTCTCCGAAGCATTCGCGCTGGCTGAGATCATCGTCTGCCGCGAATTGCTCGACAGAGGCCACAAGTTACCCAAAGGCGACATGGGCTTAAAACCTGAAGAAATCGGCCTTGTTTATGTGCCATTTCGACTGGAGAACTATTTCTACGTTGATGCCGTCCTCGATGCTGTAAGTGTCGAGAAGAAACTTCTCGATTAGTACCATTCTCCAGCCGTTCGGGAATCCTATCGACAGTTAGGCCAGAAGACCTCGTTTTTTAATTATCTCCAGCGCGATTTCTTCAATTGCCCGCCGGGTGACATCCACCGAATGCCATCGCCGGGTAGTATACAGATTACGGCAGAAACGATATTCTTTGGATACTTCGCGAAGATTGTGGTAATCCTGCATCTGTTCCTGATGGCTGTCATTGGCCAGGATCTGGGTCATCCGAGCCTCGCGTACTCGCTGGAGCACCGACGGTTGCATGAGAAGACCGACTACTCTTTTGGGTGGAATGTTACCAAGCCGCCTCAGTAGATTGCGGGTCAGGGTCTTGTCGTGAACAATTGGAATGTTGGCCACCCTCAGGCCGTGATTGCAGGCAAGATACATGCTGATCGGTGTTTTGCAACTGCGTGAGGGTCCGACCAGTATGGCATCGGCATCGTCAATCGATTCACCCAGGCCGTCATCGTGCCCGACCGTGTAGCCGATAGAGTCAACTTTACGATAATAGCGATCGTCGATGATTTGCAGTAGTCCGGGTTGGTAATCGGGATGAACTCCGAGAAACTTGGCGATCGTGTCTAACATCGGCTTTAGGACATTCAGATGCAGTATGTTGCGTTTCTGTAATTTCCTACAGAAGTACTTGTCCAGTCCCGTGGAGACAATGGAATAAACTACCAGATACGATTCGTCGATGTTTTCGAAAACTTGATTGAGATCGCGTTTGAGACGGACTTCTGAGTAGGTGCGCTCGACAGTGAAACTCAGATTCTCTTTATGATACTGAACCAAGACGGAATCCAGCAACCGTTTGGCGGTTCTGCCGCTACTATCGGAAATGATGACGATTTTTTTTTCGCTCATAATGGTTCTTTCTCCGGTCGGTAATACCTGCTCTTGACCTGATCATTTTAGCTCAGTCCAGGCGATCTCACAAGTGATTTTGGCGTTGCGTCCGAGTGCCGGCTGACCGATCTTAGGCACACTATGGTTAAACTGTTATCCGAAGAGTATGAACTGCTCCGGCTTTGCCGCCGTCCGAGTAGCCTGATTGGAGAGTAGCACAGTTGAGAATAATAGAGATCAGAACTCACGTATGAGGTGGTGACGATGTTTGATATCATCAGAAATTGGTTTGAAGCTCAAGGATTGTCAGGTTGGTCAGTCGAATATGCTGCCTGGTCGGTTACTGCTCTGATTGTAATACTACTGGCACTAGCGACCAACCTGATTACCAAGCGCGTATTCTTGAGCGTGCTTAGTGTGTTGATCAAGAAAAGCAAGACCAAATGGGATGATGCCCTTCTTGAGCGTCGCGTATTGCATCGGGCCGCCCATGTGGCCCCGGCTTTGGTCTTCTACTGGTTGGCTGGAGCCTTCCCGCCGGTTGAAGATCTGATTACTCGATTGGCAATGGTCTATATGCTGGCGATGGGCGGTCTGGTTGTCAGTGCTCTGATGAACGCGTTTGTTGATGTTTACCGGACGACTGAGGGCGCTCGCAATCGACCGATCAAGGGGTTTGTACAATTAGGCCAGATTCTGTTAGCGGTGGTGATAGTCATTCTTAACGTGGCGGTGCTGTTTGAACAATCACCGGTAGCACTGCTGGGTGGTTTGGGTGCGATGACGGCGGTGTTGATTTTGGTGTTCAAGGATACCATCCTTTCGTTGGTTGCCTCGTTTCAGATTTCATCATCGAATACAGTTCGGCTGGGTGATTGGGTCGAGATGCCTAAGTATGGCGCTGATGGTGACGTGATCGATATTTCGCTGCATTCAATCCAGATTCAAAACTGGAACAAGACCATCAGCACCATTCCGACCTACGCCTTTGTTTCGGAATCGTTCAAGAACTGGCGAGGAATGAACGAGTCGGGGGGGAGACGGATCAAACGGGCGATTAATATCGACATGAATTTCATCAAGTTCTGCGATGCGGAGATGATTGAAAGGTTTTCAGCTTTTAATTATATAGCTGATTATATCCGTGATAAGAAAACAGAGTTGGCCGAACATAATGTCAAACATAATGTTGATACCGCTTACCTGATTAATGGACGCCATCTGACCAATGTCGGGACTTTCCGCGCCTACATTGAAGCGTATCTGAAAAATCATCCGAAAATCCACAAGGATATGACGTTTCTGGTGCGCCAACTACCTCCGAGCGAATATGGTCTGCCGCTCGAGATATATGTTTTTAGTAATGTTCAAGCCTGGGCAAAATACGAAGCAATTCAAGCTGATATTTTTGATCATTTGTTGGCGGTGCTACCGCTTTTTGATCTGTGTGTCTATCAACGTCCAAGTGGTAATGACCTTTCATCTCTGGTTGAAGGTTGAGAAGTCTGAGTGTGGTTATTCGTTTGAATAATCAGCAGGAGAAGGCATGAGCAGGCTGTCACAAGATGAGTATGATCAACTCCGGAAGAACCTGGAAGAGAGGTACCGCAAAAAAATATCCAAACGTCGGGTTAAAGCCATTCGGGTCAATTCTTCGTATCGATGGCAACCGCCGTTGTATATTGAGATTGGCAAGTCGTGTGCTAACCTGACCCAGGATGGTCCCCTGGAGCATGTTGTCGTTATCTATGAATCAAACTCGTTCCTGGTCTGCACACTTGAAAATGGGGTCGCTGGCGGCCGCCCGCACGTATTGTGGCGGGGGGATGTCAAGGAGGTCGTCTATGACGACTGACCGACCGGTTTTTCCGGACGGACTTGATCTGAACAATTGCAAAGGATGTCCGCGGGTCTGTGGGGCTGACCGGACCAGTGAGCAACTCGGGTACTGTAACTCAAGTGATGCGGTAATGATCTCGTCGGTGTGTGCTCACCGGGGCGAAGAACCGGTGATAAGCGGAAAGAGCGGTGTCTGCAACGTCTTTTTTGCTCACTGTAATTTGCAATGTGTTTACTGTCAGAATTACCAGATATCGCGTAATCACACGTCCAACCATGCGCTGAAAGGTGTCGATCAGGTAATTGCGGAAATTGAGCAGGTTTTAGATCAGGGTGCGCGCGGAATCGGTTTTGTGTCACCATCGCACTACATTAACGGTATGTTGCAGATTATCGACTCGCTAAAAAAGCGCGGGCACAACCAGAGATTTATTTTCAACAGCAACGGTTATGATCGAGTTAAAATTGTGCGCTCATTGGCAGGTGTCATCGATGTTTACCTGCCTGATCTGAAATACATGGATGAACAAATCGGACGCGAGTATTCTGATGCGCCACGCTATCCGCAGATTGCGACTGCGGCGATCCGTGAGATGTTTTATCAGAAAGGGACCAACCTGATACTCGACGATGATGGTGTGATTGAATCCGGATTGATTATCCGGCATCTGGTTTTGCCCGGCCACGTCGAGAATTCCAAAGCGGTGCTTCGGTGGATTGCGGATGAACTATCACCATCGGTGCATATATCGCTTATGTCACAGTACTATCCAACCCCGGCAGTACGTGACCATCCGGTGTTGGGGCGGACGCTTAACATCGATGAGTACGAAGAAGTGATCGAGGAATTTGAGAGCTTGGGTTTCTATCGCGGCTGGGTGCAGGAACTCGATAGTTCACACAGTTACAAACCTGATTTCGATAACAGTCACCCGTTTGAAGAAGGCGGCCAGTCTATATGAATTTGATTATTCTCACACCATACGACTGCATTGGCGGTGACAGTTATCGTGTAGACGACAACCGGGCCGAGCATATCATCACGATTCTCAAACTGACCCCAGGTGATTATTTGGAGATCGGTTTTGTCAACGGTCCGCAGGGGAGGGGGCGTATTGAATCGATTACTGACGGTGTGGTGAGTGTGGTTGCTGAGGATATGTCCACGATTCCACCGGTGTTGCCTGAGATTAATCTGATCTGTGCCTTGCCACGTCCGCAGACGCTCAAGAAAGTGTTGATTACATCGGCGATGATGGGTGTTTGCTCACTACACTTGGTTCGCGCCAACCGGGTAGAGAAAAGTTATTTTCAGTCGCCGTTGATTGAGGCGGAGAATCAATTCAGATATCTTGTTGAAGGACTCGCCCAGGGGAAACTTACGCGACTCCCCGAAGTTATTGTGCATGACCGTTTCCGACCATTCTTTGAAGATTTTCTGCCGAAATTGGAATCCACGCACAAAACGCCGCTTTTGAAACTATTGGCCGATGGCGACGAATCTAACTTACTATACACTGTTTGTGATGGTCACGAGAGCCGAATTGCGCTGGCGATTGGTCCGGAAGGCGGCTGGGTGCCGTTTGAGATCGAATTGATGCAATCGGTTGGTTTCCGGCGATTCACCCTAGGTCGCTGGACCCTGCGCGTGGAACATGCCGTTACCGCCGCCCTGTCCCAGATAGAACTCCTGCGATTGCGCCAGTCGGATTGAATACCGGAGTTACTCTCGTTTCTGTGCTGTCAGGCGACTCTGCCTGACAGTTTTAGTAATGAGCAGGTGTCGGGCAGGGTCACCCGACACCACGTAATAAGGTGCTACTTTCGGTCCAGGATTTCATTCCACTTTTTCAGGCGGTCGGCGACCGATTCAAAAAGCGCGGTCGGGTCATCAAGAATCTCAATCGATTTGATCTGATCCTTACCCACGATACTATTGACCACTTTTTGATCTTCATCATCGAGCACCTCGCCAAACACGGTGTGTTTGCCATCAAGCCAGGCGGTTGGTATATGGGTGATGAAAAACTGACTACCATTGGTGCCTGGTCCGGCGTTTGCCATCGACAGAGTGCCCGGTCGCTCGTGTCGGAGATCGTCGACAAATTCATCTTCAAAGTTATACCCCGGACCGCCAGTGCCGCTTCCCAGCGGACAGCCACCCTGGATCATAAAATTCTCGATAACTCGATGAAACGTGAGACCATCATAGTAACCGCGTTTGGCCAGATTGAGGAAATTCGCTGTGGTGATTGGGGTTTTGTCCTCGAACAGATTGAGTTTGATATCGCCTTTATTGGTTTTGATTGTCGCCTTAATCATGGTCGCTCCTTTATCAATGAATATTATTTCCCAATTGAATTCGTGTCATAATAATCAGTGCGTCGATTGTTTGCAACCGCGAACTTGAGAGTACTTTCGAACTGTAGATATACAAATTGGGGGCTTGTTATTCTGTGCTGTCAGGCGACTCTGCCTGACAGTTTTAGTAATGAGCAGGTGTCGGGCAGGGTCACCCGACACCACGTAACTGAAGTGGTTATTCGTCTTGCTAACTATCTAACACTACACGGTTTAGCTCTTCGGGGACGCTTATACCGGTAATCAGAGTTGCGCTGATTATTACTTCACAATAAGGGTGTCGTGACTAACTTTGGAATTAAATAAAAACAGGTCTCGCTTTCACGAGACCTGAATAAATTCATGCTTTCCTTGGCTGTTCAGTGGTTTGAGAAGTCGTCCAAATTTGATATATGAAAGACTTTACTGTTTTGTCATCACTAAAACTGCTGTGTTGGTACCTTCAACCATGGTTAATGTCAAAATGTTGCCGGTGAGATCCCAGGTTCCGCTAAAGGTGGTATAGGGAGTCACAGGAGTTCCGTTTTCTGACGAAACAGTGATAGTTAAACTGGTGCCAGAGATTGTAGCTGGGCCGCTGTCGTAATAGAGGACGGAGTCGTTTGCGTCGAATTCCTGATATAATTGTTCACCACTCGCGGAAATTGTAATTAATGAACGAACGGCTGTGGCGTCCCATTCATAGAAAGTGGCAACGTCTTGAGGTGTACCGTTTAAAGTGACAGAAGTCTGCACATATTCACCAACAAGTTCAGCCGGAAAGGCAGTGCTATTGGTTCCATTATCGTCATCATCATCGCTACATCCGACAAACGCAAGGACGGCGAAAGACAACACTGTGATTAGAAAAATTGATGTTTTTGATTGCATTGTTTTACTCCCAGCTAATATCTTATTCTATTTATATACACGTAAATGT
>JAGGTI010000090.1 GCA_021163775.1 Candidatus Zixiibacteriota bacterium | reverse complement strand
CTGGTGGCCCCGGCGATGAGTGGATCATCACTTCGTTTGCCGATCTGAAGGTAATTGATCTGGTTGGTAAGACGAGTCTTGTTGAGTTAGTCGCTTTGTATCGTAAATGCGATGCTGTTATTACTCACGACAGCGGCCCGATGCATTTAGCCGGCCTGGCTGGTGCGCCTCTTGTCGCGCTTTTTGGCCCAACGAACCCTTATGAAAAAGTTCCACGAAATGGGTTACATGAAATATTATGGGGCGGAGAAGATCTTGCCTGTCGACCCTGTTATGATGGAAAAGGCTATGATAACTGCCAGGATAATCTGTGTATGAAACAGATATCTGTTGTTGAAGTATTCAATGCGATCAACAGCGTTTCTATAGGCGGCCCTTCTGTAAATAGAAATTGAAACGTAGTTGCCTGGTCGATAATCTGAATATTATTCTGTCAAAGTTTATCTGGAGGGTTCTAAGAATCGATGATTAGTTTGTCTTACGGTTTGTAAAAATTGTCGCCAGTGATTTCAAATATCGCAATTCCGACTTGTCGATAACTTTGAAGAAGTACAGTAAAACGACTGATACCATAATTATGGCTATTTTCAATAAAGTATTTTGCCAGTTAACGTCGGGCAGGTAATGAAAAGCTATCAGAATAGTTGCGGTAGTTGAAAAAGCGATTTTGATATAAGCGAGATAATCATAATTGATGCGATAGCATTTTTGTGAAATGTATACCAGGGATACGCACCATACTACTGAACTGGCCAGTGAAGTTACCGCTGCACCCATCATTCCGTATTGAGGAACAAGCCAGAAGCTCAGCCCGATATTCACAACTGCCGTAATGATACTCACCACAGTAAAGTATATCGTTTTCTTGATAATATGAATGCCCCAACTCATCTGCAGTCCAAGGTAGAATAGAGTTATATATGATGATAGAAAAGGTATCAAAATATATGCCTCGACATACTGTCCTGATGTGAAAATCATCAATATCTCTCGGGCAAAAAGGCTTAGCCCCAGAACCGCTACGACTGAAGCTGCAATTGAATAATTTACGACTTTCAGATATATAGCTTTGGTCTCATCTTTTTTATAGCCGGAGAATAGAAAAGGACCCAGGGCGGCACCTACTCCAATAAATACAAAACTAATTAGTGTGGCAAGTTTGGAGCTTACAGCATACAGCCCCAACTCCTGGAGTGTGCTGTAATGAACGAGGAAATATCTACTGCAGTTTTGTATCAAGTAAACCGTAAAACCATAGGGCATGAGAGGGAGGCCGTAGGTTAATAATTCTTTCAGGCGGCTGGTTGAAAACGAAAGAGATAAATACTTCCGGATAAATATCAGAATAATTAATAGAAAAACAGTGGATGATATCAGGGTTGCCGCAAAAACTCCGGTAATTCCCCATTTGAGAAATACGACCAGCAATATGGCCAGCGATATTTTGGAAAGTAGTTTGCCAGTACCTATCACCGTATACGATACCGAACGAAAGTTGTACCTGAGAAGGTTCAGACACAGGGTAAAACACTGGTCGAATGGTATGGCGACAAAGGCCAGGAGTAGAAAACCGCTTTGTTTGCCTGACTTAAATAGCAATAAAGATATCTCCTCCGAAAACAGCACAAACAATCCTGAAGCGGCAAAAAGGATGACTGCCCGGAAAAAGAGCGAGGTTGAGGCGATAGCCTTTTTGTCAGACTCGTTATCTTTGTCGAGATAATAACGACCAGTGGCATTGTCGGTCCCCATTATAAGTGCAACGCTGGCGAAGATAATAGTTATCTGGATGAGATCAATAACACCGTAATCTTCGGGAGAGAAAACGCGTGTGTAAATGGGAACCATAAAGATACCCATGATTGGGCTGGACAGACTGCCGATGGTATAGACGAATGATTGCCTGAATAGGGCAGTTAATTTCTCTTTCATTTTGTTTTGGCGAGTAACTGTTCGTAGAGATCTACCAATTGATGCGCAAGCTCATGAGCATCATGGTACTTCTCAACATAGGCGCGGCTTTTCACGCCGATTTCGTGGCGTTTTTGTCCATCCCTTAGCAATGCCTCAAGGCTTTCAGTCAGGTTGTCCTGATTGGCGTTGATGACTGGTAAATCATTCGGATAAATACTCATGCAGTTTGGCTTGATATAGCATAAGGTCGGTTTGCCAAAAGCCATCGCCTCAAGCGCGGCCAGTCCGAAATAGCCGACAACAAATTGATCAAGCATTATATCGCAATTGCGAACAATGGAAAGAGCTTCGTTTCGTGGAACATTGTGGATCAGTTTGAAATCGAATTCTATTTTTCCCGTTAGATCGTTAATCGCTTTTAACACAGCCTTGGTGCCCTTGGCCCCTTTATGAGATGGGGTGTGGACAATTAACGGTCGCTTATTATGTGAATCGGGATATTGAATTGGATAGTCATCAAGAAGGATACGCTGATGTGTTGTGAAAGGATGCGGGAATAAGTCTTTTTGAATATAAGGCATCATTGACTTATCAGGCAAAAGACACTCGAAGCCATATTTTGAAAAACGTTTTTGAGTTTCCATTGATCTTTTATATGTACCATGAGCTTTTTCGGCAGATTCCCGATAATACGATTCCCAGTATTTGTTATCCTTTGAGGAAATCTCCGGTATTCTAATATCACTTCCCCAGAACTCCACGAGTCGCGGTTTATTGGTAAGGGCAAGATATCTCAGGTCGAGATTCATTGGCATAACTCTACCACCGAAATGCCAGTGGATCACATCAGCCCATCGTAACTGTTTGAATGCTGAATATGAGATGGCCAGACGGTTGATGATTCCGCGTGGTGATAATTTATTTGATCCTTCAGTTGAGTATGTCTCAATACCACGCGCCTCCTGAATAGCGCTATTGTTGAGCGATATCCCCCTGGCATCTACGCCAATATCACACAAGGCCCTAACCGTTACTGAAATCTGTGAAGCAATATTGACGGGTAGATGGAGAACTTTCATGGCATTTGCATGGATTGGAATTTACTATAACTCGTTGCTATTATACCAAATTGCCAGTGTGAGTGGAATAATGTGTCGCACTTTTTAAAAGTATTCCATTTTGACATTGTCACCGTCAATAATAGTGCGGCCGATGACTTTGGCCGGAACGCCAACAGCAATCGAATTTGCTGGAATTGATTTATTAACAAATGAACAGGCGCCAACAACAGTATGGTGGCCGATTTCTACTCCTTTTATTATCATCGCCTGCGACCCAATATAACAGCAATCTTCGATTTTAACCGAGGCACGTTCAGCTTCAACCTGACCGGCTGTGAGTGACCATTTGACCGTGTCATGTGTATAGATGTGCACCCCGGATGAGATCATGCAGTAGCTACCGATTCTCAATCCGCCGGAACCATCAAGCATAACAAAAGGACCAATCCAGGTTTTTTCTCCGACTTCAACATCGCCAAGAACATAACTGCTTTCGTATATGGAACTCGATTTTGCAAATCCCAAATATTGCGCACGTTCCCAACGGTCGAATAATTCATCGCCCATCGGCAGGGAGCGATTGAACTGAGTTTTGAACTCATCCCGGAGTGAAGTGCGGAGTTGATTTAAGTTTCTATACAACTGCGCAACATCATTGGGCAGGTTGCTTATGATTTTTTCTCTGTCCATATTATTCTTTCTCGAGAGCCCACTCAGCGGTTTTCTGTATGCCTTCTTCCAGATCAACTTTGGCTTTGAAACCAAGGACCTCCTGTGCCTTGGTGACACTTGGAATACGCAACTCAATGTCAGCCGATAGCGGGGCTTCAAATATAATATTTGATTTGGATTCCAGGACGCGACAAACAGTTTGGGCCAACCCCAGAATAGTTATAATCGCTCGGGAATTACCGATATTGAAACTCTCGCCGATCGCTTTTTTGTCCTCGATACAGCGCATCAAACACTCAACGAAATCATCAATATAGCACCAGGCCCGGATTTGGTTGCCGTCGCCATAAATGTAGATGTCTTCATTCTTCAAAGCTCGTTTGATGAATATTTGTATAGCCCCCTCACCGGTTTGTCCCGGACCGTAAACATTAAACGGTCGTACTGTTACGGTCGGGAGGCCGTGCGAAGAATGATATGCTTTGGCCAGATGTTCCCCGGCCAGCTTGCTGACCGCATAGACCCAGCGCGCTTCACCGGCCGAACCGGCGACGGTGCTGTCCGTTTCGGATGATTTGAAAGCCATCGAACCAAATACTTCAGATGTGGAGAAATCAATCACTCTATCTGATATTTTGTTAGTATGGGCCGCTTCAAGAACATTGGCGGTACCAATCATATTTACACGCATCGTCCTGACCGGGTTTTTTATAACGGTATCAATTCCGGCAATGGCGGCGGCATGAATAACAATGTCGCAGTTCGCCATCGATTCACACAGTAAATCATAATCAAGGACATCACCACGAATAATATTAAGATTGGGGTGGTCGATATATTTACTTTTGGAAAGCGTGTCACGATGGAAATTATCATAGACAATTATCTCGTTATTGTTATTAATCATTTGTCCAATGATAGTATTGGCGATAAATCCGGCGCCGCCCGTGATGAAAACGGTTTTATTCTTAATCACAACTTATTTTCAAACTCCATCTTTATGTTCTCAACGACATATTGCTGTTCTTCTTCGGTGATTTGCGGATAGAGAGGAAGAGTTATAGTCAATTGGTCCGCAAAACATGCGTTGCGATAATCCTCGTTTTTGATTTTGTACTTATCACGATAATAGTTCTGAAGCGTGACTGCGTGTGTTCCTTGTCGAGTGGAAATGCCAACTTCTTCAAGTGCAATCAACAGGTCATTGCGTATTTTATTTAATTTGGGCAGTTTCGCAAAACTGATCGGCTCCGGTTGAAAGAGACACACATAAGACTGGTAGCCATGAATCATATGATCGGGACACTTGGGGGTTTTCAGGTAATCAACATCTGCCAGTAGCTTGTCGTAATATTTTGCCTTTGAGGTCCTCTGATCCAGAATCCATTGCGCCTTCTCCAATTGGCTTACGCCCAGCGCCCCCTGAATGTCTGTCATCCGGTAGTTGTAACCCCGATAGTTATATTCCGAAAGCAAAAAAGCCCCTTTTGAATTATGCCGTGCGAAATCGGAAGTTGTCGCCCCATGGTTTCTGAGGGTACGCAGGAGGCCGGCTGTTTTCTCATCCGAAGTTGTCAGCATCCCACCCTCGCCGGTGGTAATTGCTTTGCGGGGATGGAAACTGAAACAACCGATATCGCCGAAATTGCCGACATGCCTGTTATTGTAATAAGCACCAAAGCCACAGGCGGCATCCTCGACGATATGTAGATTATGTTTTTTGCTGATAGTTATTATATCACCCATCTCGGCCGGCAAACCGAATAGATGTACCGGAATTATGGCTTTGGTGTGACTCGTGATTTTCTCTTCAATCTGTGATATGTCAATATTGTATGTCTCAAGATTGATGTCACAGAAGACCGCTTTTGCGCCCAGATGTTCAGCGGCATTGGCGGTTGCAATCCAGGTGAAGGCCGGAACGATAACCTCATCGCCGGGCTTTATACCAAGTGCCGCCAGAGCCATATGTAACGCGGCGGAACAGGAGGTTACCGCAATCGAATGCGGCGCTTTGGTGAAATCGGAAAACCGATCCTCGAATTGCTTTACAAATGGGCCTTGAACTACCCAACCACTTTCAAGTGGCTTGATAATATTAGCAATATCTTTCTCGTCAAAAAGAGTCTTGGCGATAGGGATATTTCGTTTGTTATTGTTCGACATCGTTTATGAATCCAAGTTTATTTCTCGCCGCCATCAGAGAACAAATCTGGTGGTGGTGTTAAAAATACCCCGAATCGGGAGTCGTGACAACGGTTGATGTCGTTTACCTGTGAGCGGGATAACTCGTTTAACCTCTTTGGGTTTCGTTATTTCGTTTACCATCAGTCTATTCCTATGGTACATCATCGCCCACATAAAAACAACCGGTATTCACAAGCGACCCTGGTGAGCAATAATCATCGTAACTAGGGTTTGCTGAATAATTCATTTTCAGCTATTCAGTAAGTTGGAACCAACCAACCTGCGGTTGCCTTGCGGTTCCGACATTAACATTTCTCAGACGTTTTATTGTAGGCCGGTGTTCCGACGTCCCGACACCCTGCAGTTGTGGACATCTGCGGGATTGTCATTCCCGAGCAGTCGGGAATCTATGACCACAAATCATCGCAGAAACAATCAATCCACACAATAAACCAAAACCTCGGATGAAACTCTTTTTTCAAGAACACGATTATATCTTTGGTGGGACGCGAGTGGACATGGGCATCCGCCTGCGCGGATGTGACAGAAAGAGGCGGATGTGACAGAAAGAGGATGTTAAGTAGCCTCGTAGGTCACGGTTGCTTGCAACCTGACATTGTATCTGCAAGCTTTTGGGGCCATTTACAACAAAACCCGTTCACCAAAAACAATACAACACAAATATATCTATTAACAGATAAAGACTTAGACTTTATTCAGCAAACCCTAATTAGTAGGTTCTCAAGGGAAATCGTTGATCACTTGCAGTAGGCGTACAGTAGGTCTGGTTTTCTGTTTTAGACTTGCCCACGTCTGAGTTACCATTTACGATTGGTTTGGAGGATGCAGGAACCTGAGATGTCGGGTGCTCTCAGAGTGTTGAATTGTCAAGGAGAAGTGTGATGGAAAGCCTGTTACAAGAGATACCGGTAGCACCGTTAATTCAAACCCTTATCGGCGTTATTGGTATCGTAGCGGCCACTGTTCTGGCATCGTTGATTTTGCGCCTGGTGGCTTTCAAGGTTGTTGGTAGCCTCGCAAGCAAGACGAGTACCACGCTTGATGATCAACTGCTCAAAACTACTCGCCCTTATCTGTCATCGCTGGTTGCGGTGATAGGTCTGTCAGTTCTCTTTGACTTTCTACAAGGTCGTTATCCTCAGTATTTGGGCGAAGAAACTGCGCACACACTTGATGGTTTGATATTTGGGATTGAAGTATTTCTGGTGGCTATCCTACTGGTGAAGGTCATCTCCACGATTCTAAAGTGGTACGGGGACGAAGTTGGCAACCACACGGAGAACTCGTTTGGGCGTGAGTTTGTGCCGTTGCTTGAGCGGACAGTCAAGACGGTAATTATCGTTTTGGCTCTGCTTATCGTTATGGATAATCTCGGGATTGATATCAAGGGGCTGATAGCCGTACTGGGGATTGGTTCGCTGGCTGTGGCGTTGGCGGCTCAGGATACCCTGGCCAACATGATAGGCGGTTTTACGATAATGATTGATCGTCCGTTTCGAGCCGGTGATATGGTTCAACTGACTGACGGTAGTCGGGTTATCGTTCACGAGATAGGTATTCGCTCGACCAAGTTCCTGACATTCGATAACACGTTGGAAATTGTTCCCAATGCTGAGTTGGTCAAATCGACGGTGCACAATATTTCTTATCCTGCTCCGCGGGTGCGGGTTGTTATCGACGTCGGTGTGGGGTATGACTCGGATATTGCCCAAGTACGCAACGTAATGCTCAAGGAGGCCGCTCAGCATCCTAATATTTTATCGGAACCGGAGCCGAAGTTTTATTTCAAGAATTTCGGTGACAGTTCTCTGGATGTGTCACTCCGCTGTCAGGTGAAGCGCCCAGAGGATCATCGGCACACATCTTCGGAACTACGGGAGCAGGTTCTGAACCGATTCCGTGCGGAAGGGATCGAGATTCCGTTCCCGCAACTGGTGGTCACGATGGTCAAAGGAGCATCCGACGAATCAAACGGGTAGGTGGTAATCCGGTCCGTTGACTACAATCCCAGTTCGCTAATCTCGAATTCGAGTTTGGACGGTTTGATCGTACGCCAATTCATTACTTCCTTGATTCGGTGTTGAATCTGTTCTGTTTCGTTCACTTTTAGTATTGATCACCAGGGCGAAGCAAGAATAGTTTACACCGTCCCGCATACAAGCTGTGATTAGATATTATGTTTAGCGGGCAATACTACATCAAATGTCTCTTACTGATATTGATTGAGGTCTTCAGCCAGTACGGTGTTGCTTGATTGCGGTGCGCAGGGCTGTTATGTGAGCTGGGGTTGTACCACAGCAACCGCCGATAATGCCTACGCCCGACTCCAGCAAGCGAGGTACCCGGGCGGCCATAAACTCAGGAGTCTCGCGGTAGACAATCTGATTATCGACCATCTCGGGCAGGCCCGCGTTTGACTGGATCAGTATTGGTTGGTTGGAGTGTTTATGGAATTCCTCGGCGATAGCGACCATATTATCTATGCCGTTGCCGCAGTTGGAACCGACAATATCCGCCCCCGCCTCGGCCAGGGCTATCGCTGCCTGCTCAATGGTCACCCCCATGACCGTGAAAAAACCGTGTTTGGTCAGGTCGAATGTCATCGTGGCTGCGATTGGGATTGTAGTCGATACTGACCGCGCCGCTTGGACGGCCAGGGTGGCTTCTCCCAGATCCATCATTGTCTCGATACAGATCATATCGACCCCTTCGGCCAGGATTGCCTTCAGTTGGCGTTCGAAAGCGGCTGATATTTCTTCCGGTTCAACATCGCCGTATGGTTTGAGCATCCGACCGGTTGGGCCACACGAAGCTGAGACTAAAACATCGGCGCTGACCGCTTTTCGCACAGCTCGCACTGCCGTAACATTGATTTGCTCGGTGCAAATATCCAGACCGTAATGGCTCAGTTTCAGGGGAGAGCCACCAAAAGTGTTAGTCTGAACGATTTGCGCGCCAGCTTCGGCGTATAATCGGGCAATCTCTTCCAGAACTTCGGGATGATCCAGATTCCACCGTTCAGGACAGTCGCCGGTTGGCAAGCCGCGCTCTATCAGCAGGCTACCCATGGCGCCGTCAGCGGTCAGCACTTCGCCAGATTTTAGGCGTTCCATCAGACCGGACATATCAATTGATCCCTACGAAACCTTTGACACATTCGACTGCTTTGATGCCATCGAAGCAATAAGCATCGGCGCCGATATCACCGGCGTACTCCGATGACAGCGGTGCGCCACCGATGATGATCCGAGTCTTGCCGTGGATACCCCGCTCCTTAGCCAGCTCGACCACTTTTTTCATGGTTGGCATGGTTGTAGTAAGCAGTGCCGAGAGACCGATAACATCAGCTTGTTCGGTTATGGCAGTGTCGATAAATTTCTCGGGCGTGACATCATTGCCCAAATCAATCACCTCAAATCCGGCTCCTTTGAGCATGATACCGACCAGGTTCTTGCCGATATCATGCAGATCACCCTGCACGGTACCGATTACGACTTTGCCGATCGTTGGAATGCCCTCTTCGATCATCAACGGTTTCAACAGGTCCAACCCGGCATACATCGCCCTGGCCGCCAGCAGGACATCGGGCAAAAAGATATCGTGCGCCTTAAATTTCTTTCCCACTACGGCCATACCGGCAATCAGGCCATTGTCGAGAATTATCCTGGTGTCGAGCTTCTGCTCGATAGCCTGCGAGGTCAACTCAGCCACCTTGACGGTGTCGCCTTTTTCGAGCTGGTCGGATATCTGTTGCAGTAATTCCATAAGTCAAGTTCCTGATTATGTAGTCTTCCGAATTTCTTTGAGTTGGTGGTAACGGTCCTGACACGAATGGTTTGAACATTCGGCACAAAATGAATAAGTATCATCAACATCAAAATCTGAAATCGCGGCGGCAACCAATACACCGCTCACCGATTTCAGCGGTTGCATGAGACAACTGCCTGATAGTGTGATACCGATCGTCTCCGGTTTCAGCCGGCCAAACAGTTTTTTTTGTCCCGATATATGCCAGCCGCAGTAGCCGGGACTGAAAGGTAGCACGGCCTGCGATGAATTCAGTCGACCGTCGGACAGCAACTCATTTTCGTACCGGCGGGTGATCGCTTCAACCGCTAGTTCGGCCCCGGCCGAGGCGGCCGCATCGAGCATCGCCGCGGCGGCGAAATCGTTCCGCTCGAAAAGCGCTGATATCTCCTTACAGATCGGCTCACCCACTGTAATCGCGAACAGGAACAGATAGCGTGATATTGGATAGATTTCATCCAGAACTGTCTCAGCGTTGTTCATGCCATCGCCGGAATAAATAATGCCAAACTCTTCAATCGTTGTGTCCGCAAGCAAACCGATCGGTTGTGCCAGCCGTTCAAAAGTGGCTCGCGCCGCTTCCGCAAGATCAGCCGTGCGCCGGTCACTCAGTCGGTCGGCAGGGATGGCTTGTCCGGCCAGAACCTGTTCAGCCGATGGCAACACGGTGTTGCGCTCAATGTCAACGGTTGTCGCCATTACTCCAACGCGGGCAATTTGTCCATGCCGAGCTTGTTCGCCTCGGTGGTTATCAGTCGGGTCATTTCGTTCTTTACATCGTTTGAGAGTCGCACCGGTTCTGCTTCGGTCAGTAGACGTGTCACTTCGCTTCGGGCGCGCTCACCGATTGTCAGGCTACCTTCTTCTTCCCAGCGGGAGCGGTTGGCCCGATCGATTGTCGGCCCCGGAAAGTATATTTCATCTCTTACGTGTTTTCTGGTATGGTCGGAAATCAGCAGATGGCCTTCCCGCAACAGTTCTTCAAAGTGTGGGAGGGATGGGAAGTCATTTTTTGGTTCGATCCCTCGCACCAGGCGATGGGTCATGCCGCAGATCTCATTATCGACCACCAGTTTTTCGAGACTGAAACAACTCTCGAAATCGAGCATTCCGGGTCCGGAGATGTTGTTAATCCCGGCCAGAGCGGCCAGCGTTGCGCCCATTGAAGTCTCTAATCCGGCCTGAGCATCGAGCATCTTGGCGTCGGACAGGCCGATATACGCTTGGGTTGGAATACCAAAATGTTTGCCGATCTCGTTGTAGGCGCAGTCGATCATCATCGTGCCGATAGCGCCCATCGGGGTCGTCTCGTAGCGCAGATCAAAGATAGCGGGAGAGCCGCCCCAGAGCACAGGAGCACCGGGGTTGGTCAATTGCGTGATTGCCAGACCACTGAGCGTTTCGGCGGTGTGCTGGACAATCGACCCAACCAGGGTCACCGGGGCCATGAACCCGGAGAGTGGCATTGAGATATACTCGACCGGAATCGAGTACCTGGCGCAGTCAACCACATTCTGCGAAGTCACATCGGACCATTTGAGGGGCGAGGTCGGACAGCACGAAAAGACTGTCAACGGTTTGGCCGCCAGTGCTTCTTTGGATCCACGCACCGCCAGTTGCAAATCTTTCATGATTTCGAACGCTTCAATTGTAAACGTCCCGGTTACCACCGGTTTTTCACAGAACATGAGGGAGAGGTAGAGCCGATAGCTGTCTGAGATTCGTTCATGAACATCGACCGGAACCATCGCCGTCGACTGTGACGCCACATGCCGCATACCGGTCATCAGTTGGGTATAGCGGACATAGTCGGCTGAGGTTGGTTTGCGCGATTTGCCGGTGTTGCTATCAAGGATATTGATTGCCGCCGAACCCGGTGTGTAGTTAACTTTGTAGCCCGAGAGGTCAACCGCCTCTTTGCCCATCGAGTCGTACAGTTTGAACGAGTCCGGCGTGCTCTCCAGCGACTTGTCGATGATGTCATCGGTATAGTACACGCGCTGACCTTCGACCTTGGCACCGTGATCCGACAAGAGCGAGATAACCGAGTCGTTGTGTATCTCGATGCCGAGTTTGCAGATAAGCTCACGCGCTTCGGAGATAATACGCTGTTTCAGTTCTGGTGTGAGGAATTCTACTTTCGGTCTCACCGACAGGCTCCTTCGGGGTCAAAGGGCGGACGAACACCTATGAGGAACGTCCAATTCTACCCAATGTCTACCAACCCGGGCGATTTGTCAAGCGGTGAGCCGAGCGTGGACGCGTCAGTTAACTCAGGTCAGTTCCGCTTGGCGCGCCGCGGCTTTCATTTCGGCAGTCTCGGCAATCACGGCCGCGCCAACCGAGTCGCCCCAGACATTGACCGTCGTTCGGCAACGATCGAGGAACCAGTCAATAGCGAATATCAGGCCGATTCCTTCCATCGGTAAATTAACCGCCGCCAGCACCATGACCATCATCACCGTTCCGACGTGGGGAATTCCCGCCGCACCGACCGATGCCAGTGTAGCGGTGAGGAAAATTACAAGTTGTTGGCCAAACGTGAGATCAATCCCTGAGATTTGCGCGATAAACAATGCCGCAACAGCTTCATATAGCGCTGTGCCGTCCATGTTGATTGTTGCACCTAAAGGCAGAACAAACGAGGCCGCCCGGCTGTCAACGCCGTTTTTTTGCTGAACGCATTCCATGGTGATTGGAAGCGAGGCCGATGATGACGCGGTTGTGAAAGCTGTTGCCAGTGCCTGACCCATATTCAGGAAATACTGCCATGGATTTTTGCGTCCAAGGATTAACAATAGAATTGGCAGGGTGACCAAAGCATGTATCGATAGCCCGAGAATAACCGTCAGGGAATAAAGACCCAAGCCGTGCAAAAGCTGGTCGAATGATTCGCGGTTCTCGGCCACAATCCCACCAATCAAAGCCATTACGCCGACCGGTGCGAACCAGATAAGCAAGTAGACTATTTTCATCATCGCCATGTTGATGCCATCGAAAAGGGCTATCACAGGTTTGCCCTTTTCACCAATAGACGATAACACACCACCAAACAGGAGCGAGAAAACAATCAGTGGCAGGATTTTACCCTCGGCCGCCGCCCCGATGATATTGCTGGGGATCAGGCTGGTGATGACATCAATGATTGTCTTGTTCTGGCTTTTGGCGACCATTTCGGGTAGTGCGGCGTCCCACATCTGCAATCCGGAACCGGGCTGAATAATATTGACCAG
>JAGGTI010000029.1 GCA_021163775.1 Candidatus Zixiibacteriota bacterium | reverse complement strand
AATCTTCCCACTGCGATTTCATTAAACAGCATCATACATAATATGTGGCTCTACGGTTATTCTGCGAAAGCGAGTAGACATAGGCACCCGTCTGCACGGGTGTGACGAAAAGAGGCGGATCCGTCTTCGAACCCGCCATTTGTGCCGTAGGTCACAGTTGCTTACAGCCTGACAAGTAACTTTGTATTCAACACCTCGGAAATATATTTATATTCATCCAAATCGAACGCGTCCCCTCTATTTAGTCAACCGGTCTACTTCGGCGACCTGCTCGGCAAACAGCTTAAGCATTGCTTCAATCGGCGCTGGCGTACTCATGTCGATCCCACAGATTTTGAGCAGTTCGATCGGGTAATCGCTCGCTCCGGCGCGAAGCATAGTCAGGTACTTCTCAATCAAAGCGTCATCGCCCCCTAAGAACTTACTCAGGATTGCCTGCGAGGCGGCAAACGAAGTCGCGTACTGATAGACATAGAACGAATGATAGAAATGCGGTATCCGCGACCACTTGAGCGGCGTCAGGTCATCGACCGTGATACCGGGACCGTAGTATTTCTGGGTCAGATCGCGCCACAGCTTGGTCATCAGGTCGGGCGACAGCGCACCGCCTTTCTCGACTTCGGTGTGGATATCCAGTTCAAAGTGGCCGTAGAGTATCTGATTGAAGAATGTCCCGACCGCGTTATCAATCGCCCGGTTGAGTAAGTACAATCGCTGACCATCGTCGGTGACTTTCTTCAGCAGATAATCCAACAGCAAACCTTCGTTGAGCGTCGAAGCCACCTCGGCGACAAAGATCGAATAGTGCGACTTGGGGAACGGTTGCGTGTGGTTGGTCAGGTGCGAATGCATCGAGTGGCCCATTTCGTGCGCCAGGGTAAACATGTTGTCGACCGTGTTATTGTAGTTCATCAGCACGAACGGATGTTCGCTGTAGGTGTGTGAGTTATATGCCCCACCCCCTTTGCCCTCGGTTTCCCAGACATCAACCCAGCGGCTGTCAAAGGCCGCTTTAAGGTTTTTCTGGTACTCGGCACCGAGTGGCGCGGTCGCTTCAAGTGTCTGGCGGATAGCATCGCCCCAACTGACCTCGTAGTCTTCGTTGGGAAACAACGGGCAGAACATGTCATACGAATGAATCTTATCGAGTTTGAGCAGTCGTTTGCGAAGTTCAACATAGGCGTGGAGACCATCAAGGTTCTTCTCGGTTGTCTCAATCAACGAGTGGTAGACATCAAGCGGTATATTGTCGCCGTCGAGCGAAGATGCCAGGCAAGAGTCGTACCGCCTTGTTTTGATATAGAACAAGTCGGTGTTGACAGACGCGGCTAAGGATGCCCCCAGCGTGTTAGCATGGTCACGATAGACCGAATAGAACGCTTCATGGGCGTCTTTGCGCACGCGCGGGTCGGCGGAGTCGAGCAGTTTGACCACGCGCTGCTTAGTCAGTTGGATGTCGTTGCCGTCTTCGTCTTTAACTGATGGGTACTTGATATCGGCATCGTCGAGCATGCTGAAAATCGCATCCGGGCCACGAGTGACCAGCGATGACAACGCCAGGACTTCTTCGACTTCCTCGGAGCGAATATGTTCTTTGGAGCGGATCAGTTCTTTTATGTAGAAGTCGTACTCATCGGTTTTAGGGAACTGGTCGGCCATCTTGCGCAGTTTGGTTTCGTCAATTGCCAGCAGTTCCGGTTCAATAAACGAAAATGCCGCCCCGGCCTGTGCCGAGAGGGCGGCGGCCCGTTCGTTGAGTGCCTGGTATTTCGAGACCCGGTTGTCGAGGTCTTTGTTGAGAAACGAATACTGATAGAGCCGCGAAAGAATTATCTGTAGTTCGCTTCGGGTATGAAGACACTCATACATTGTCCTGGACGATTCGCTTAATCTCCCAGCAAAGCCCGAAGCTGACTTAATCAGGTCCAGCACTTGATGGTAGTCGGTTTCCCAGGCTTCGTCGTTTTCGTAGAGGTCAGCGAGATTCCATTTGTGTTGATCGTCAATATCTGCTCTTTGCGGGATTTTTTTGGAGTTAGACATGCCTTTCCTTTCAACGATTGATCATCAGTTACCGCGAATATGAATTGGGGGACATTCCAAATCAACAAGCAAGTGGATTTGTTTGTAAACGGGCTCGGACATGATTATCCTCCAATGGGAGCTAACGGTAGCAGAATTCAGAGCATAAACAAAATGAGAACTCAGAAGGATAACAATTTTGTGCCCGGCAGACGCCCTGAGACTGTCCCATAAGTGATCTCGGGCGCATTTAGCAGTCAAGTCAGCCTGAGCTTGTCGAAGGCGAGTATTGGTAATCGACAACCAATTACATAGTTGCAGAGAAGATTGTGTGATGAGAAATATGCTTCGACAGGCTCAACATGACTTTTGGGACAGCCTCCCCTCGTTTGCCCCGGAAATGGCAAGCGAGCAGTCCGTCACCCTCGCGAAAGCGAGGGACTAGTTGTCTTTGAAGCGACGGGAATCTATGAATCAAGGCCCGGTTCTCAGAACGAGACAACTGGATTCTTGCTTCCGCAAGAATGACGAATAGTCTTGTGGGTCGAAACCCCTTGGTTCCGACATTGTATTTGTGCTTGGCAGAACCACCATGGGGTTCTGCCCTTGTGCGATACTGAGTTTGTCGAAGGCGAACATTGGTAATCGACAACCAATTACATAGTTGCAGAAAAGATTGTGTGATGAGAAACATGCTTCGACAGGCTCACTATGACTTATGGGACAGCCTCCAAACGTTGGGGCACCAAGTCCGCAGTTTCCGTAGGCTACAGTCTCTTGACCATGATCAGGCAGGGATTGGCCTCGTCCCACATCTTGGTCGATTCTTCCAGCGGACGAAAGCCAGCACTCATATAGGACCGGCGGGTCAGTTTGTACTCATGGCATTCGCGCGACGGCCCCAGGGTTTTCACCTGCAGGTACTCAACTTTTTGTTCTTGCAGTAGCTTCTCGATATGCTCGACCAACGCCCGCCCGACCCCCTTATAATGATACTCCTTGAGCACCCCCATGACCTGAATCTCGGCGGAATATTTGTTGTGGTGTCTGATTGTGAGGAAGCCGATGATCTGATCGTTATCGACCGCCACCCAGGTAGGCATCTTTTCGACATCTTTGCGGTAACTGACAATGGCTTCTTCGATCCCGAACCATTCGGGCAAAGCGCGCAGAATTTGCTCGCAAGCCTGGGCCGCCTCCGGCGGCATAGTGGTGATGGTGACGGTTATGTTGCCTTACATCCTCTCCACACACGCGGCTATCAGGGCGCGGAGTTTCGGTTCGGCTTCGGCGGCCACCTTCAACACCGATTCAATTGAACACGGGTGCATATTATCCGGCAGGCCCATATCGGTGATAATCGAGAAAGCTAATATTTTGTTGCCCTGGTGATGTGCCGCCATGACTTCTGGTATGGTTGACATCCCAACCGCATCGCCGCCCAAGGTACGAAACATACGGTACTCAGCGGCCGTCTCCAGGTTTGGGCCGGTGACCGCAATATATATACCCTCCTGTAGTCGAAGTTTCTGTTCCAGGGCGACCGCACGGGCGGTCTGGATATACTCGCGGTTGTACACTTCGTGACAATCGGTGAAACGCGGTCCCCAGTTGTCATCGTTGTCACCAATCAGCGGGTTGCCGGGAAGGAAATTAATATGATCGGTAATCATCATAATGTCGCCTTCCTTGTATTTTGGGTTCAATCCACCGGCGGCGTTAGAGACGATCAACGACCGCACTCCCAACTGTTTCATGACGCGAACGGGAAAAGCAATCTGCCTAAACGAGTAACCCTCATAATAGTGGAATCGCCCCTGCATACAAACAACAGGCTTGCCCCTCAGATGTCCAAACAACAGACGCCCGTGGTGCGATTCGACAGTCGAAGTCGGAAAGTGCGGGATGTCATCATATTCGATTTTGCCGACCAGCTCCATGCCATCAACGAGCGATCCTAACCCGGTACCCAGGATGATCCCTATTTCAGGTTCAAAGGCGACGGTCTTTTTGATGTAAGTAATTGCATCTTTCAGTTTCTGATTAATCTCTGTCCAGTTCTGCATATGTTGGTCCTTTAGAATAGTTTACCCGGTAACGCGGTTGACCCTTTCTCTCGAAGGGATAAATATACAAATTTGACACAAGTGCGGTAGACAAAAAAAGACCGACCCGAGCAGATAGCCGGGCCGGTCTTCGTGTAAATGGTGGGTATGTCTATTGAGAATCTGCTTTGTCCATAGCCTTTTCGAACTTGTTGACCACTTCATCAAGTTCACCGGCGAGGTTCTCTGGTTCAAGTGGTTTTGTCGATGATCGATCGGGCTCGTCGGTATTGAGAACATTGGGGTCGGCATCGGACAATGTGTTCGGTTCGGAGGTCGGCACTTTATCGGTGGCCTGTTCTTCGGAACTTTCATCCATAGCGATGAAACCATTGGGGATATCCTCGGCCCGAGAAGTGGTTTCAACAAAAGCATCCCGTGTCGTGGTGGCAGTAATCTCAGGTGTGGTGGATACTTCGGGAGCGCTTTGCTCGGCGGTTGTTTTCTTGTAGTTCTCTAGTGCCGCGGCAAGTTCCGGATCGATCGGCTGATCCTCCTTGGCTTCCGGCTCAGATTCGGTCGAATCGTCGGAGCGAATAACATCCTTAAGCTCATCAGCAATTGACGCATCCTCAATTTCACCGTCGACTTCTTCTGGTTTCGGTTCGTTTACCAGCGATTCGCGTTGTTCGGTGGTAACATCGGTTGACTGTGTGATACTTATAGCATCGGTGTTTTCCGCCGGCTGGCTGTTGTCGGTTTCGATATCATTGATCATCTCAAGATGAGACTGAATCAAAACACGGATTTTTGATAGATAAGATTTCCGGGTCAAACCCAATTTGGTGATCTGATTTTCGATATCAGACACGTCATTGGTGCGACTGACAAGAATATTCTCAGATTCATTCTTTGCTTTGGAGATGATCATCTCCGCTTCCTGTTTGGCGGTGGCAATAGTCATGTCGGCGTTACGGCGGGCATCAATGGCGGCACCCTTGATAGTGTCTTCAAACTGCTTTAACCCGGAGAGCTGACTCTTAAGCGACTCGGCCTCCATCGACAGCTTTAGATTTTCCTGCTTGACCTGTTCCAGGGTGGATGCTACTTGATCGAGATAATTTTCGACCTCTTCTTTGTCGTAGCCTCTCATCTGGTTAGAGAATTCACAATTGCGGATATCGTTTGGCGATAGATCCATGTCAGACCACCTGTTTTTTGGTTTCCAATTCGGGCCATGTCCAGCGGTATTGACACCACTGCCCCAAGGCCGTTTCAAAACGACACACTAATACTGTTATCGAACGATAGGGGTAAGAACCTTAGCTCAAATACGCAGAAAGAATGCAAACCCCTGATAAATTTACGTGGCGGGGGTTTAGATGGGTGGTGGCTATTGTGGTCGGGAGCCGAATAGACCGGTGCCGACCCGAATCATAGTGGAGCCTTCGGCAATAGCCAGGGTGAAATCGTCAGACATACCCATCGAAAGGGTATCAAAACTATCACCAAACAGATCGCGCCCCTGCTGGAAAAGAAGGCGTGCGGTTTGGAAAGATTCGCGGATTCTGGTTTCGTCGTCAGTCAACGGCCCGATAGCCATCAAACCGACCTGGTCAATTGACGGTAATTGGTGGATCTTTTCCATCAGTTCGATTGCGGATTCAGGGGAGATACCAAATTTGTTTTCTTCGCCCGACACATTCACCTGAACCAGGCACTCGATTGTACGACCAACTTCACCAATGCGGCGGTTGATTTCTTCGGCTAATTTGAATGAGTCGACCGACTGGATAACATCAAACAGCGCCACCGCTTTTTTGACCTTGTTGGTCTGGAGATGTCCGATCAGGTGATAACGTGCGATCGTGCCTAGTTCGGCGATCTTATCGCCGGCTTCCTGAATCCGGCTTTCACCGATATCGGTCAGCCCGGCCGCAACCACAGTTTGCACAACCGATGCGGGAAACCGCTTGGTGACAGCTAAGATACTGATATCATCGGCATCGCGGTCATATTGTTCGCAGGCCTCGGCGATTCGGCCGCGTAGTTCCATGAGGTTGTTAGTGATCTTCTCTTTCATTAGGTAGCTGAATAAAGCTACTTAGCCGTCAGAAGATCAAGTGAAAAAAGAGGTTTGGGTATTGACTATGGCGATGTCCGACAATTACCCCGTCGCCAGCGCTTGGCTATACTCGAGGTCGGCCGGTTTCAGGGGGTCGTTTGCCGGTGGTTCCGGGATGACCTCCGGTATCGGTGTGCTAATTTCGGGAGCGAATCTCGATTCCATACCGGCCATCGCCGTTTCTATTCGATCGAAGAAACCAGCGATAGTGCCAGTCAGGTGTTCACGCGCCTGATCGACCATAGCACCGGAGAACCCGAGATCCTCAGCGGCCGCATCAAAGAAAGCGGTCACTTTGTCGAGAATCGCCTGCTCGGAGTCATCGAGGTAAGCATCAACGGCATCAAAGAAAGCAGTCATCATCGTACCACTACCCGTTTCGGCAACTTGCCCGGCGGAACCGATATAGCTGGGGAGATTATCCGGGGATTCGTCTGCTACCCGTTCGGTCTGGATATTGAAGCGTTGTAAATGAGCAAAACTGAACTGGTTGTCGAGTCGGAACCGAGCCGCAAATCTACTGACCGTCTGTCGATGTTTACCACTGGCGTTCTCATTGAGTGAACGATGCACGCGGGAAGCTTCCTTGAAGAACGACTTTACCGCAAAATCACGACTCTGGGCGGCAAACTGTCCGGCCCGACGCGACTTAGCTTCGGTCAACTGGTGTCGGCGGGTGGGATCATCGAGTTCAGCTATATTGGTTCGCACGCGCTGGATGCCTTTGATATCAAACCCGACATGAAGCCCGAATCCGCCAGCCGCAAATTCCTCAATAGCCTCGGTGTCGCCATCGGCAATACTCTCGATGGTGCGGGTGATAGTCGCCAGATCGAATTTAAGGTTCAATTGATAGTCAAGTTGGGCTTGTCGCTGATAGTAATAAGTACCATCCGGTTTCTGTTCGACCGGAATCTCGCCAGTGGGTGTGTCGGTCTCATTTGTTGGTTTGCTTGTTTTGTTTTCAGGGGTGATAGTGCTGATTGGTGTTTCTTTGGAGACCGGATCACCAGTCGGCAGGTATTCATCGATCGGAGCCTTGGGCGTATCGATTTCCCGCAACCCGTGCACGTTAGGTGCCTCCGGTTGCTGAGTTGGGGTCGGCATTCCCGGGCTGAATCTTTGGGCCAGGTTCAGGTATTTTTCTCTATAGCTACTGGCGATATTGGTAAAAAATCCGGCGATATCCATTTTGATCCCCTGTTTAGAACGGCAACAATACTATACTATAGCAATATTATCGGCATCGGATAGCGAATAATGAGTAAGGTACGTAATGTTGGCCCTAAAGCCTGTCTGGTGCCCATTTCTCTCTTGGGCGTGCTTGTTTTTGTTGTCTGGGTTATGTCTCAGGGGGTATAAAGTAGCGTTATGAACGCCAGAAACACGAAATATCTGCTTAGCTGGATAGAACTGTCAGCCGCGGCCCTCGACCACAATATCAAGAGCCTCGTACGGCTGGCTGGAAAGCGTAAACTGGCGGTCTGTGTCAAGGCCAATGCCTATGGTCATGGTCTGGCCGAGATGGTCACGCAACTCAACAACCGCCCCGAAATCGACTACCTGACGGTTCACTCGCTTGATGAAGCTATCCTTTGCCGGGTGTCGGGCTGGGAACGGCGGATCATGATTCTTGGACCGGTGGCCAACGCCGACCTGGAAGCTGTTTTTGAATACGATCTGGAACCGGTTGTCTCCAGCCGAGAAACTCTCGACGGGTTGGGACAGATATCCAAAAAACGGGATCAACAGTTGCGCACCCACCTCAAGCTGGAAACTGGTACCAATCGTCAGGGAGTAACCGAGAAAGAACTGGGACCGATTGCCCGACTGTACAAAAAATATTCTGGCCTGAAAAAACCGTATGGCGCATCGATGCATTTCGCCAACATTGAAGATACCACCAACCACGAGTACGCCCAGCACCAGTTGAAACGGTTCCGTAACATGGTCACGCAGATGACCCGGCTCGGTATCAAACCAACTATTCGCCACACCGCCTGCTCGGCCGCGCTGATCCTGTTTGACAAGACTCACTTTGATCTTGTCCGTCCGGGAATCGCTCTCTATGGTCACTGGCCATCGAAAGAAACTTACCTGAGCTATCGCCTGGCTGGCGGCAAGAACGATATCTTTGAGCCGGTTTTGACCTGGAAAACCAGAGTGACGCAGACCAAGGATATCCCTGCCGATGCATTTATCGGTTATGGCTGTACCTATCAGACGACATCGAAAACAGGATTAGCGGTCCTTCCGATCGGCTATGCTGATGGGTATAATCGGTCGCTATCCAACCTGGCGCATGTATTGATCAGGGGTAAGCGGGCTCCAGTGAGGGGGCGGGTCTGCATGAACCTAACAATGGTCGATATCACCGACATACGTGGTGTTCGTCCCGAATCTCCGGTAACACTGATCGGTCGCCAACGGCAGGAAATGGTAAGCTGCGAACAACTCGCCGACTGGAGTGGCACAATCAGCTACGAGATTTTAGCCCGAATCGCACCACATATACCTCGTATCTTTGTGTCTAAGTAACTGTTGGAACAGCGGTTAGTGTTTTTCACTGATTGGTGGAAATTTGAAACCCTTGGGAACTTATCCCCCCCAAGGTTTGTTACTGTTTTCGCTTGACAGTTTGTCGGAGGAGCGATATTTTCATTGTGAACGATTTCACATAAAGATAAACTAACGGCGGATTCTTTGGAATCAATAGAAAGTGATACTGATTTGGCCGGCAAAATAGAAAAGCGTATTTCGGAATCGACCATAAGGAGGTTGTCTCTTTATCTGAGAGCTTTGTCTTTACTCGACAAAAAGGGGGTTAAGACAATATCATCCAAGGAGTTAGCCTCGCGGGAGAAATTGACCCCGGCCCAGGTGCGTAAAGATCTGTCATTTTTTGGCTCCTTTGGTACTCGTGGATTAGGCTATCCGGTGAGCGAGTTGCGAAGCGAAATAGCTGGTATTCTTGGCATTAATCGGATATGGAAAGTAGCCCTGTTTGGTGTTGGTAATATCGGTTCAGCTATGGTCAGCTACAAAGAGTTTGCCCGTCAGGGATTTCAAATCGTCAAATTGTTTGATAACGATCAGCGTAAGATCGGTTCTAACCATAAGGGCATTATTGTATCGGACGTTAGTAATCTTGAGCCGGAAATCAAGGAAGCGGGTATCGAAATCGCGATCATCGGTGTTCCCGCGACGGTAGCGCAGTATATCGTTGATGATATTGTCGCGGCTGGGATCAAAGCGATTCTGAATTTCGCTCCAATCAATCTTAAGGTCCCCTCCGATGTTTATCTTCGCAATGAAAACATGTCGATGGAGCTTGAGTATCTTTCATTTGCGATGGTTAACAACCATAGCGAAAAAAAAACAAAACCCTGAAACTTTTCACCAACTATGATTTTACAGACCTGTCATCAGCAGGTTTTTTTGTTTGTGGTTGATTCGGTTACGGGCTTGTTGATAAAGCCCCCTTGTGTAGTTTTGCGGCTTGTCGGTTGCCACCAATAATGTATGGGAACCCCCCCACAATAAGCAATTACCCGAGCTGACTATCCTGTTACACAACAAGCCGTTACATCTGCGGCACGTTCTTTGATAGGGTCTATGTGAGAAACATCGGAGACCGTAGTAGTATGAATAGTCAAGGAGCGATCATGACCAAGATGAATATTACACTATTGACCCTGGTGGCAGTTTTGGTACTGTCCGGTCTCCTTCTGGCTGGTTCGCCCGAGAACTCGGGTGACGAGTCGGCGACTGTTCAGGACCCTGAGAAGCTCAACCTGGAGGGCACGATCGCCCTGCTCCAGACAGAATACAACCTCTGGCTTGATGCTGTCCTATCTGGATCCAGGGAAGAATCTGAAGATCTGGAAAAGAATCTACTGGGCATAATCAATCTTGATATTACGATCAGTCAGGAAAAGGTGCGGTCGATGGCCAAAGGGGTCGCGTTGGCATCAGGAGATCTTGACGTTTCTGACTCTGGTGTATCTGAGACTGATAGCAACGAGCTAAAACAGGCGATAAACCACCTCAACGCCAAAGAGTCAGTGTTTCGCTCGGCGGTTAAAACGAAGGCTTTCAGCAATAAGTATCGTTTACTCGGTGACTACATAGATCTTCTGCGGCGTGAGCTGAAAATGCCACGCTTGAAACTGGCTTCAAATGACAAACTCTCAGAGAGTACAGACGATCGATCCAGTGCCGTTCCGATATCCAGCAAATAAGCAAAAACAAATCTCTCCTTGTTTGGTTTGACTCCCTCCGCACGACGCCGTCACCTTTTTAAGGTGGCGGCGTTTATAATTTGTTTTACGACAGTATCGATTTGAGAAACTGGCCGGTGTATGATTTTTTGACCTGAGCCACTGCCTCCGGGGTGTCGGCGGCGATAATCCGACCGCCATCATCGCCCCCCTCCGGGCCGATGTCTATAATCCAGTCGGCCGTTTTGATCACATCCATATTGTGCTCAATCACCACGACCGTGTTGCCCCGCTCTACCAGTTCATCAAGAACTGAGAGAAGCATCTTGATATCTTCAAAATGAAGCCCGGTGGTTGGTTCGTCCAGAATATAGAATGTTCGTCCGGTGGCCAACTTCGACAGTTCAGTTGCCAGCTTTACCCGTTGGGCTTCACCTCCCGACAAAGTAGTCGCCTGTTGACCTAAGTGAATATAGCCCAATCCGACATTTTTGAGCGTGAGCAGTTTATGTTTGATGCGCGGTATGTTTTCGAAAAAGGCGAGCGCCTCCTCAACGGTCATGTCCAGCACATCGGAGATTGATTTCCCCTTGAATGTCACCTCAAGTGTCTCTCGATTGTACTGTTTCCCCTTGCAGATTTCGCATGGGATATAGACATCGGGGAGGAAATGCATTTCGATTTTGATGATACCATCGCCGGAACAGGCTTCGCAACGCCCACCCTTGACATTAAACGAGTATCGTCCCGTGAGGTAGCCGCGTGCTTTCGATTCGGGGAGTGAAGCAAACAGGTCGCGAATATGAGTGAACAAACCGGTATAGGTAGCCGGGTTGGATCGGGGAGTGCGACCGATTGGTGCCTGGTTGATATCTATGACTTTGTCGATATGCTCCAGCCCGGTAATACTGTCGTACGGAAGCGGGGTTTTGCGACTGCCGTAGAAATGCCGCGCCAGGGCGCGGTAAAGAGTTTCGTTGATAAGCGATGACTTGCCGGAACCGGAGACACCGGTGACCGCCACGAACATCCCGAGCGGGACATCCACCTCCACCCGTTTCAGGTTGTTGCCGGTAGCTCCTGTCAGCGACAGGGTTTTTCCGTTGGGTGCGCGGCGCGTTTTTGGTATTTCAATTGAACGCTGTCCTGAGAGATACTGGCCGGTGAGCGATTTGCGGTTGCGTTTGATCGCCGTTGGAGTTCCGGCCGCCACGACCACCCCGCCATGTACGCCAGCTCCGGGACCGAGGTCGATCACATGGTCGGCTCGTTCTATTGTTTCACGGTCGTGTTCTACGACTATCACCGTATTGCCGATATCACGCAGTTCGGTCAGCATACCAAGTAACTTGTTGTTGTCCCGTTGATGGAGCCCGATCGAAGGTTCATCCAGAATGTACAGCACTCCGACCAGCCGGGAACCGATCTGGGTTGCCAGTCGAATCCGCTGGGCTTCGCCGCCCGACAGGGTTGTAGCCGTTCGGTTGAGGGTAAGGTAGTCCAGCCCGACATCGCACAGAAAACCGAGTCGCTCGCGTATTTCTTTGAGAATCTGCTTACCGATTATCTGTTGTCGCTTGGTCAGTTTGATGTTTTTGAAGAACGCGTTCGCCTTTTTGACTGACATCTCCGTAATAGAGTCGATTGTCTCGCGATTGAGAATCACCGACAAAGCTTCCGGACGAAGACGGGCGCCGTGACACGAGGGACACGGGGAGATCGACATGTAGTTCTCAATCCATTGCCGTACGCCGCTGGATTCCGTCTGTTTGTAGCGTCGCTCCAAATGGGGAATCACGCCCTCAAAAGGCGCTTCGTAAGTTCCCGAGGCTTTCCCTTTACCCGAGGCGTGTTCGTACTCGATTCGGATATCTTTTCCCCGTGAACCGTAGAGAATGACGTTCTGAACTTCCGTCGGGAGTTTCCTGAATGGGGTGGAGAATTTGAAACCAAAATGATTGGCGACACCCCGCAGTTGGTACCGGTACCAGTTGGCCATATTTGCCCCGCCCCATGGGTGAATGGCCCCTTCTCTGATTGACAGGTTTTTGTCCGGTACAACCAGATCTATGTTGATCTCCATTTTTTGGCCGAGGCCGTCACACACTTTGCAGGCGCCGAACGGAGAATTGAAAGAGAACAGGCGGGGCGATGGTTCTTCATAGCTGATATTGCAGTTGAGACAGGCAAACTGTTCCGAAAACAAAAGGTCCTTCTTCTTGATATTCACCAAAACCGTGCCGTTGGACATTTTTAGAGCGGTTTCAACCGAGTCGGCGAGTCGGCGCTTTGATTTTTGCTTAACGATTAAACGGTCGACAACCGCCTCAATGGTATGCTTCTTCTTTTTGTCCAGCTTAATATCAGGATCGGCTTCGACTACTTCCCCATCGATACGAAGCCGTACAAAGCCTTCGCGGATAATCTCCTGAATAATTTCCCGATGTTCACCTTTTTTGCCGGTTACCAGCGGCGCGAGGACCATCAGGCGGGCCCCCTCCTCAAAACTGAGCACCGAATCGACAATTTGCTCTACCGTTTGCTGTGTGATTGGCTGGCCGCACTGAACACAGTGCGGGACGCCAATACGGGCGAACAGAAGCCGAAGATAGTCGTAGATTTCGGTGATTGTGCCAACTGTGGAGCGCGGGTTTTTGGGGGTGCCTTTCTGTTCAATTGCAATAGCGGGCGACAGTCCCTCGATAAAATCAACATCCGGCTTTTCCATCAGGCCCAAGAACTGACGGGCGTAGGCCGAGAGCGACTCTACATACCGCCGCTGGCCTTCGGCGTAAATTGTATCAAAGGCAAGTGAACTTTT
>JAGGTI010000045.1 GCA_021163775.1 Candidatus Zixiibacteriota bacterium | reverse complement strand
AACAACACCTTATACGGGTGTTGCACTTCGTTTGTGAATTGAGCGTGCCTATGTCTACTCGCGTTCCACCAAAGATATAAGATTGTTCTTGAGAAAAGAGTTTCATTCGAAGTTGCGTGGTGTCGGGTGACCCTGCCCGACACCCAGTTAACAGACAAGAACTGTCAGGCAGAGTCGCCTGACAGCACAAGATGAGAGTTTCAATCGAGGATTTGGTTTATTTCGTGACCGGCGCATGTGGACGAACACCCGGTGCCCCAACGCAAGGAAGCTGTCTCAAAAGAGTCATTTGTGGACGGCAGACGCCCCCGTCTGCCCCTTGACAGGAGTTCTCGGCAGATGTCCACATCTGCCGATGTCGGGTATCTCGCTCAAACGGTTGTTGCTCGAACCCGACCTACTCGCTAAAAGGCATTTCCTGGCTCCTATTTCAAAGAACCAAGATAACCATAATGTATACCATGTCCTGAAAGAACATGTACACTATGTCATGATACTATACATCAAAGACGGACCCACTTCACTTCCGATGCGTCACCATTGCTGACGCCTGCGCCGTTGGGAAGACAATCATCTCCGCGATCTGCACATGGGCAGGACGTGACGCCGCCCAAACCACAGCGTCGGCAATGTCATCACTGACTAGTGGACGGAAGCCGTCGTAAACGTGTTGCGCTTTCTCTTTGTCACCGTAGAAACGCACTTCGGAAAACTCGGTGTCGACCATACCGGGATCAATCGTCGTGACCCGCAACGGAGTATCAACCAGGTCGATCCGCATCCCTTTGGTTAAAGCATCGACCGCGTGTTTGGTAGCGCAATAGACATTGCCGTTTGGGTAAACTTCGTGACCGGCAATCGATCCGATATTAATAATATGCCCGCGCCCGCGTTCGACCATACCGGGAATCACCGCACGTGAGACATAGAGCAGTCCCTTGATGTTGGTGTCGATCATATCTTCCCAGCCATTGTGTTGACCCTCGTGGAGTTTCCACAGCCCACGACTGAGCCCGGCGTTATTGACCAGGATATTGATCTCTCTCCAGGCGTCCGGAAGCGCCGCCAGTGATTTTTCAACTTCCTCCCGATTGCGCACATTGAGCGGCAGGATATGGCAGTCGGTTTTCAGTTCCGAGGCCAGCTTTTTCAGGCGTCCCTCGCGTCGGGCGGCAATAATAATTTTGGCTCCGGCCTCAGAGAACCGGCGGGCGGTTGCTTCGCCAATTCCGGATGAGGCTCCAGTAACGAGAACTATCTGGTTGGCTATATTGCTCATTTTGGCATCCTGCTCCTTGGATATCAGGTTGAGCCTCAATTTAGAGGCTGGCACCCCGGCTGTCAATTGTTCGACTGGTAGCTTTCAAATGCGAAAAAGTCTGCTTTTTTTCAGAATCTGAACAGCAGTTTGTGAACAGGGAATCAGGCCAAACACGATTTTGTTCGATTTACTGTTCAGAAATTGAACAGTAGGGTGGTGTAATTCATTGAGTGGGAAGAGTTATCCTGTTGTGTGGCATAACGTTAACATTTTCTACTGTTGTGAGGGTTGTGGGTTTGGACAATCGGCATGGAACATGCAGACAGTTACGTAAGAATAATAATTAACTTATCCAGCTTCTGATCCGATATAAAGTAGGAATTGGTTGACTTTAATCGGGTTGGGGGTTCCGAAAGGAGTTGGCTTTGGCAAACAGAACCGACAAGAAGGACAAAAAAGTGGTGTTGCCCCCAAAACACTACTGGCACGTGTACAGCTTGCAGAGTTTGCATGCTGAGAAATTGACCAAAATTGTCAACAAAGTACTGCAGAGAGAGTACGTTTTGATCAAATAGGTACAGTTGGTTTTTCCTTGACTATCCGTTGTCGCCGCCCTACTTTCTGCGATCTTAATTATGGTTGACTGGTTTGTTTGGCTTAAGTTATAGTACTTGTGAGATATATGCGGATGTTTAAGAAGAAGCTTACATTTATGATTGTTCCCGATTCCAATGCGGTTTCGCGGCAACTCAGTATACGTGTATGGTATTTCTGGGCTACTCTGGCACTGACCATAGTCCTGTTGTTTACCAGCTTTTTTCTCGCATCTGAATATATTAAAACTCAGATCAGCGATGCTGAGTTAATTAAGCTCCAGCAGGAGAACCAGGAATTATCCCAAAAATACGAAGAAATACGCTGGACTCTGGCTGAAACTGATAATCGTTACAGCGAACTGGTAAAGAAGGAGATTGCTTTACGTCAGGTTTTTGGCCTGCCGGAAATAAATCTCGAAGAACGCCAGTTGGGTATTGGTGGTCCGGGAGGAGTCTCGATGACATCTCTTTCGGAGACCGAGCAACTCGCCTATACGACTGAGGCTGAAGTCGATCGGTTGCTTAGACTTTCCAGTTTTGAGTTGGAGAAATACGCCGAAGTCGAGGCCGGTCTGAACGATCTGAAAGATCGCCTGGATCATACCCCATCGATATGGCCCACTAAGGGATGGTTGTCCCGTGGCTTTGGTATGAAGAATGATCCGTTCACCGGTTATCGGAAGCTTCATCGGGGTATAGATATTTCCAACCACACAGGAACTCCGATTTTTGCGCCGGCTGAGGGTCGGGTCAAGACAGTGCTGACCGATCGCGGTATGGGCAAAATGATTGTGATAGATCACGGCTATGGCTTCATTACCCGCTACGGGCACTTGTCAGAAATTTTGGTCAAACGCGGCCAGATGCTTTCTCGTGGTGATGTGATCGGTAAGATGGGTTCCACCGGTTACTCAACCGGCCCCCACCTGCACTATGAAATTTGGAAGCACGGCAAGGTGTTCAACCCGCAGGATTATATTCTCAACGAGATGTGAACCCGATTCGACCCATGAATCTTAACCCCGCTATTGGTGGGGTTTTTTTGTGTCTGGGGGTGTGATCTCCGTTGGGACAATCGGTTTTACGATAGTTTCCGGTCCAATTAGATATTGTTAATCAATCTCTGTTATCCCAGTAATGTTTCATATAGATCAGTCGATAATGAAAAGTATGTATAGGGGGCATTATAGCTACGAGTGATTCCATGACTGAGCTAATTCAGAAAGATAGGGTTGAATCAGCCGAGGCACCAGCAGAACTGAAAGTTACCGATCGCTGGCTTGAGATATTCGCACTTTTCGTCCATGATCTTGAGTCGCCGCTTGTGTCAACAAAGTACCTGTTGAGCCAGATGGAGACCGGCCGCTTTGATCTCGAAAACAAGACGCATCAGCGTTTGTTGCAGTCTTCGCGGATTGCACTGGATCGGGCCGAGTCAATTCTGTATGACATCATGGCTGTAGCACGGGCCGGAAATGCCGGCCTGCCGGTGGCTATGGCTAACTTGGTTCCAACCGCCTTAATCAAGGAGGCTGTTACAATGTCTTCTGGTTCGGCGATAGAGCTGGGAGTGGATGTCAGCTTCACTAACAACGCCGGTGATATTCCGATCCAGGCTGATCCCAAGTTGCTCAAACGTATGCTCGACAATCTAATTTTCAATGCTCTTCGCCATACGCCGAACGGCGGACAGGTCGCGGTGTATACCGAGCCGGGTGATGAGTGTGTGTTTATTCACGTCAAAGACTCCGGTTCTGGGCTGGGAGACATTGACCATGTTCAACTGTTCGAAAAATATGGCCAGGTGAAAATGAGAGCGCAGGGTAAACATCGCGGAGTGGGTCTTGGTCTGTATTTCTGCAGGCTGGCGGCAACAGGTATGGGTGGTACTATACTGGCCGATGATCATCCCAAGGGAGGAGCTGTCTTCTCCATCAAATTGAAGAAAGCAGAAGGGAAATAAGATGAGTTTGGACGCAGAATCATATCTCAAGACCGGTTCTAACGAACTGCGGGTACTGGAGTACCAGGTGTCTGGTATAATCTTTGGAATAAATATCCTGAAAGTTAGCAAAATCGTTAATGATCTGGCCAAGTTTACCCGGATGCCGGATTCACACCCGGCTATTGCTGGTGTATTTCAGGATATGGGTATGGTTATTCCGGTAGTCAATCTAGCTGCCATACTTGGGATCGAGGTTGATCGTGACAGTGAACCGGATAAGCTGTTGGTAACCGAGTTTTTTGGTATGCATGTTGGTCTTTGGGTAGATCGGGTCGATTGGATTCACCATTTTGGTTGGGAAGATGTCATTGATGCCGAGCACGTTTTTGGTTCATTGGCCCACAAGTACACGATTGGTATCGTAAAACCATCCGAAGACAGAATGGTCCAACTGCTGGACTACGAATCCATTCTGCTCGATCTATCGCCACAACTTCAGATCCGGAACGAGTCATCATACCAGGGGGCGGCCGATTTTACTGGAAAGCGTATTCTGGTGGCCGAAGACTCTCCCTCCGTACGCATTATGTTAGTGAATGAACTGAGCGAGTTGGGGGTTGAAGTGGTCGAAACCGCCGATGGACAGACTGCTTGGGACGCCTTCCAAAAAGAGCCGTTTGATCTGGTCATCTCTGACGTGGAAATGCCCCGAATGGATGGCTTGGCCCTGACGTTAAAGATTCGTCAGTCAGATCGCCCCAAGACTCCGGTTATTGTTTATTCGTCAATCGGCGATGTTGGCATGAAGTCACGGGCCAGATTTCTTGAGGTCGATGCCCACATAACCAAGCTCAATCTAAGCCTGCTCATTGAAACGGCCGACAAATTGATGCGTGGCGAGAAGGTTGACCAGGGGATCTGGGAGGATACCATCCAGAAGAGGAAATCGGTCGAAACTGTCCCGCTCGACTAATGCTTAAAGCGAGCTCCTCTGCGTTATCGGATACATTTCTATGAATAAGTAATCCGGCCTGGAACAATCTGAGTTCCAGGCCGGTTTCTTGTTGGTACTTAATGGGATCAGGCGTTTTTGTTGCGATTGTACTATGCTTGGTTGTATGTTGAATTTCAAAGCTGGAGCAACAATGGGCGCCTTAAGACTTTCACAGAAATCAGCACTGATAATATTCTTTATGCTGGGCGGTTTTGCCCTGACTATGGTAACCTGGTGGATTATTCTGATGGCCAGGCTTACCGATGAAAAGGTCGATTTGGCGGCCGAGCTGGGGGCTTCGCCGCAATATATTGAGTATTTGCACCAACAGGAGATAGAGCGGCAGATCATGGTTGGTAGCGAAGGGGTAGTTTTTTTGATCCTTAGTCTGGTGGGGGTCTGGCTTATTTATCGCTCTTTGGTTCAAGCCCACCGATTGCGCCGTCTCCAGGAGAATTTTCTGATGGCTGTCACTCATGAGTTAAAAACACCGCTGGCTTCAATGATGGTTTATCTCGACACACTAAAGTCAGAAAAGGTGTCGAGTGAGAAGAAACAGCAGTTGATTCCGCGCATGAAAGAAGACTTGCGGCGGTTTGAGGGTCTCGTGGAAGATATCCTTGAAGCTGGTCGTTTTGAAGCTTCCGCCTACAAACCAGATCGACAGCGACTCGATCTGGGGGCTTTGCTGTCTGATCTGACCGACAAACTGTCTGTGTCCAACCCTGGTAAACGGATTAGGACTACCTGTCATATTGAAAGCGATGTTTACGTAGTTGGTGACAGCGCTGTTCTCCAACGAGCGATTCGGGCCATATTGGACAATGCCGTGAAATACTCCGGTGATACCGAAGCTGATTTGACCGTATCTTTGCGGCGACTCCGAAACTATACGGAGATCACGATCAAAGACCGGGGCATCGGTATCGACAAGAATGAGTTGTCTCAGATATTCGATCGTTTTTATCGTGTTGGGCACGAATTGACCCGAGCTTGCCCAGGCACCGGGTTGGGATTATATTTGTGTCGGCAGATGATTCGGGCGCACGGCGGTGAGATTTTGGCCCGGTCGGAGGGGATTGGTCATGGAACCGAGTTTATCATTACCCTACCTTTGGATTAGAGCTGATGAAAACAATTTTGTTAGTGGAAGACGATGCCCACCTGGCCGAAGGCCTTATAATTAATCTCGAAGCTGAAGGGTATCAGGTTGCTCATGTGGTTCGCGGTGACGATGCCCTGACATCTTTTGCCGATGGTGCTTTTGACCTGATTTTACTCGATATTATGCTACCAGGTATGGATGGATTGACCATCTGTCGTCATTTGCGTGAGCAAGGCGAAACGGTTCCGATTCTCTTTATCACGGCACGCGGACAGGCTGATGAACGGATTGAGGGTTTAGTTGCCGGGGGTGATGACTACATTACAAAACCGTTTGATCTGAAGGAACTTATCGCTCGTATTGCCGGGATTTTCCGTCGCCAGGCCTGGTTGACCGAGAGCGACAAGCTGATCTCTGACGAATATGCTTTCGATGAATGTAGGATCAATTTTGTAACCTTCGAGGCCGAAGGTCCCGGTGGCCGGTTCGACCTGACCCGACGCGAATGTATGGTTGCCAAATATCTGATAGAGCGTCCGGGGCAGGTGGTTAGCCGAGATCAATTGCTTGATGCGGTTTGGGGCCATCGTGCTTTTCCGACCAGCCGGACAATCGACAATTTTGTTCTCAAACTGCGAAAGATATTTGAGAACGACCAGAAGAATCCGATCTATTTCCATACCATTCGCGGGGTAGGTTACCGTTTCTCTGGATCACAGAGCAAATCTTAGACAATGAGTATTGCGCTGGTGCTGGGTCTGGGGAATATCGGTCCGAAATATGTCGGTACACGTCACAATCTCGGTTTTGAGGTAGTGGCGGCGGTAGCACGGGAGCTTGAGGCTACACCGTTGCCGTCACGGCCGAATTACGAATCTGTGTTGGTGTCTCCCGATGAATCTCGATCTGATCCCCTGATTTTAGCCCTTCCCACAACGCTTATGAACCGCTCCGGCTGGGCCGTTGCTGATTTGCTGGATGAGATGACACTTGAGCCATTGAGGATGCTGGTTGTGTCCGATGATGTCAATCTGCCCTTGGGTGCGCTAAGGTTTCGGGCTGGAGGTTCCAATGGTGGTCACAACGGTTTGGCATCAATTATCGAGCAGTTGGGGACCGAAGAATTTCCACGGCTTCGTTTGGGAATTGGGCCAGCGGTCGATAAGGAAGATATGGCCGCTTTTGTGCTGAGCCGGTTTTCTGAAAAAGAATTGCCGGAAGTCGAAAGAATGGTTGCCAAAGCGGCCAAAGCGGTTATATTTGCCGTCATGCATCGCTTGGAAAAGGCGATGTCACAATTTAATCATTACCCTGCTTTGCCGGAATAAATATAGCCCGGTGAGGCCGTTTGACGAGTTTAGTTGACGTCCGAAGGGAGGTACTTTTGAGACGCTACGAAACCACTTTTATTGTTAATCCCCAGGCAGACGATGCCGCCATCGACCAACAGGTCACAGCGGTTGCCGATCTGATCAAAAATGATGGGGGACAGATCCTTAACGAGCGACGGATTGGAACTCGACGCCTGGCCTACCAGATCGCCGGTTTGGTACAGGGGTTCTACGCTAGTTTCATTTTTGATGCTGAGAGCACTGTTTTACCGAAGCTTGAACGCCACTACAAATTGGAAGAGCCGTATGTGCGGTATCTGACAATTCGTTTCGATGGACCATTGCCGTCCACCGAAGAAGAAACTAATCTGATAGCCACTGATGAAAAGACGAAGCCGGTCGAGAAACCTGACACCGATGCTCCAGCCGAAACGGCCAAGACCGAAGCTAAGTCTGACCCGGAACCGGTGGCTGATAAACCAGTCACGGAAGAACCAGTCACCGAGGCTCCGGCGACCGAAAAGCTGACTCCGGAACCGGAAGCTCCTAAAGCTCCCGAACCGCAGGCTGAACCGGTTAAACCATCTGAACCATCAGATTCGGCTGACGAAGAACTGTAGAGAAAGGTGATAATATGCGTGAATATGGTGGCAGAAAACGGAAAAAGGTCTGTCGCTTCTGCGAAAATAAGATCAACTATATAGATTTCAAAGATGATCGTATTCTTCGTCGGTTTGTGACCGACCGCGGCAAAATAGTACCGCGGCGAATCTCTGGCAACTGTGCCAAACATCAGCGTAAGCTGACTACCGCAATTAAGCGGGCGCGGCATATTGCGATTATGGCTTTTGAAAGTGAATCTTTCCGTTAGTCAACCGTCGTTGGTGACGGAAGGGAGAACGGAAGCGATGTCGATCCAGCGGAAAATCTGGCCGGTGTTGGTTGGGATTGTGCTGTTTCCGCTTTTGCAGTACGGTCTGACTATGCGCTCGGGCAATATGGCACTGGCACTGGTGAGTACGGTGTCAGCTTATATGCTGGCGATCTGGTTGTACCGAGGGGTGGCTGTGGCTGTCCGGTTGGGATACCAGAATCGGATTTTGATTGTTGGGTTCGTGGCCGCGGTAGCGGCTGTCATGGTGAGCCCATTCAACCAGATCTATACGGCACTCGCCAATACGGTAATGATTCCGGTGGCCGGTATTGTGGTTGCTCGGACACTGTTGCGTCGAGAGGGTGGTCTTCGTGCCTATATCTTTGGTGCCGCGGTGGTAGCTGTTGGTGGTTTTGCTATTTATGCCCCACAGTGGGATCTGCTTTTGAACGGTTTCCGAGCCATTGGTGAGGAAAATGTCACGCTTATCAAGCAGACTATGGCTACGATGGGCTATCATGCTGATGCGGCCGAGGAATATGCTGATCAGTTTATCCGACTATGGAACTCCATAGTGCGGATTATCCCGGCCATGACCATTATGAGTCTGGTAACGCAGTTCTCGATCGGCTTCCTCTGGCTCCTTATGCGACCGGGTTCGGTGTCTGGTGAACCGATTAGACTGGAACCATTCTCCCGCTGGAAAGTGCCGTTTGGCCTGACTCCGGTTTTGTTGGTGGCGGTGATCGGCCGTTTGGTAGGAGGTGACACAATCGCCCTGGTCGCGGACAATGTTTTGTTGGCGCTGTCCATCTACTATTGTGTGGGTGGCTTGGCCCTGGCGGAACATAGCCTGAAGAAGATCAGGCTTCCGATTATAGTGAAAGTCGTGTTCTACATTATGCTGATCATGATGGGTGTGATTGGCTATATTGTGGCTGTTTTGCTTGGTTTTATTGACAGTTTTGCCGATTGGCGCAAAGTGAACGAGCCGCCAATTGAGTTGAAGACAGAATAGAAATTGTGTATACTGAATAAGAGGATGTTATGAAAGTAATACTGCGCGAAGATGTTGCCGATCTGGGCGCGGCCGGACAGACCATTGAGGTCAAGGACGGCTACGGGCGCAACTATCTAATTCCGCGGAATCTGGCAATTTTGGCCACTAAGGCGAATTTGAGGTCGATCGGCGAGATCGACAAACAGAAAGTTGTTCGTGAGAAGAAATCCCGTCGAACCGCGGAAATCTTGAAGGATAAGATCGAGAAAGTTGAGCTGTCGGCCGAAGTGTTGGTCGGTGAAGAGGACAAACTGTACGGTTCAATTACCACCCAGGATATTGTTGATCTGCTGGCCAAGCAGGGTGTCACGGTTGATCGCCGCACGGTCCATATTGAAGAGCCGATCAAGGCACTGGGTGTTTACAGTATTCCGGTCAAGATTGAAAAGGATGTCACGGCCAACTGCAAAGTCTGGGTCGTGAAAAAGTCATAGCGATGAATTTGGTACCGGTCAAGATTGACGGGTTGGCGCTGGACATAACCACCAATACTCCGGTGGTGATTCTGTCGCCCGAAAACGATGAGCGGGTACTGCCGATCTGGATCGGACATGCCGAGGCGTGGGCGATTGCGATGGAGCTTTCCGGGGTGAAGTCGGATCGACCGATGACGCACGACTTATTGAAGCAGACAATCGAGGTTTTAGAGGCCGAGGTTGATCGAGTGGAGATCACTGAGCTTCAGAAACAGACCTTTTTTGCCGTGGTGTATCTTAATTGTCACGGCGAAACCCGTCGTTTGGATGCTCGCCCATCGGATTCGATTGCGTTGGCACTGAAAACCAAGTGTCCGATTTTTGTCAGTATCGAGCTGTTTGATGCCCAGCCGCAGAGTGACCAGGAGCCGCCTCCGATGCCGACCGACCGAGAATCATTGCGTGACCGACTTAAGAAAATCAACCCTGAGGATTTCGGGAAATACTCGCTATAGATGCGTTTAATTAAGCTGTTGACGATGTTAGCGGTAATGATTGGATGTACCGCTGTCACACCTCTCGTGGCCGAGTCACTGGACGACCGACCGGAGGTCATCTCGGAGTATGCCAAGGGGAAGAGGTTGTTGCGTGAGGGTAACTATCTGGAAGCTTCGCGACTGTTTGTGCAGTTGGCTGGAAGATTCCCGGACTCACCCAATCTTGACCTTTTCGTGTTCAATCGGGCTAAGGCGGAGTTGTATTTTGGAAACTATTCGGAAGCCCTGGCCGGGTTTGATAATTTTGTGCGCCGGTTCCCGAACTCTGACTTTGTGGCTCATGCTTATTTCCTGCGGGGTAATATCTACTACCTCAAAGGCCAATTAGATCAGGCTGTTGCCAATTACATTACCAGTTTTCGGGATTGCAATGATCCGCGTCTGGCTGATCTTTTGGTTAGTTCTCTAACAGAAACTGTGGTACGGGCCAAATCGGTAACATTGAGCGAAGCCGATTTTGTCGGACTTGATGATTCCAAACGGTGTGAACTGATTGAACCAATAGCTGACGCTTTGGTCGCACGTAACAATTACCGAGTAGCCGCCAACCTGTTGAAACTGTGTGGGCGGGAATTGAATGTCCCTGCTGATCAGCTTGATGGCGAGTTTAATGCTGATCTGGAAGTTGCTTTGGTTCTGCCTTTTTCCGGCGAGCTTCAGACTTTTGGTGAGAGTATATATCACGGTGCGATTGTCGCCGCCGAGCAATACCGCCGAGTGTCGGGCGGCCAGATAACATTGGTGCCATACGATACAAGAGGTGAACCGGTCGATGCCGCTCGGATCGTGAAGGAACTGATCAATTCGTCTACTGATGCTGTCATTGGTCCGCTTACCAGCGAAGAAGCGGCGGTGGCTTCAGCTACGCTGACTTGTGGCTTTCTGCCGATGATCGCTCCGGCGGCCACGCAGGCAGGCCTGACTCTGCTTTCGGAGAGCACCTTCCAACTTTCACCGAATATTGAACTACAGGGAGTTCAGATCGCCGAGTATGCGATTCTGAACCGGCAGGCCGATTCTGTCGCTATTATTACGCCGACCACTTCGGATCAACTCCGCATGGCTCGCGCTTTTGCCGACCGGTTTGAACAATTGGGCGGTACTGTGGTGGCAATCGAATATTATCGCCCCCGCGACAAGGATTTCGGTCAGTACGTGCGGGATGTTAAAGCGGCGTTGTTGGGGTTGCATCCTGATTCGGCTTTCTTCATTGATGAAACCGGGGACACGCTTGATATCGAGGCTGTTCCGGTCAGTGTCGATTGTCTCTATCTGCCCGGTGTTGCCAGCCAGTTACGCTTGTTGTTGCCGCAGATTGAATTCTATAGCATTAACGCTTTCTATCTCGGTTCCGATGGTTGGGGTGATAATGCGGTTTATCGGCTGGGCGACAACGTTACCCGTCAGGCCGTTTTCCCGTCACCGTTCCTTGAACGAGAACGGAGCCAGACCTATATTGAGTTTGCCTCCGCTTTTGATCAGCGTTATGGCGAGCAACCACATCGATTGGCGAGCTTGGGCTACGATGCTGTTACCTTGATCTGTCAGGCAGTACGAGCCGGGGCAAATTCACGTTCCGAACTGGCTGCACGGCTATCTCGTATAAGAGACTATCAGGGAGCCGCCGCTCCAGTGACTTTTGGTACCTACCGCGAGAATGTCGAATTACCGATGTATCAGCTGATTGATGGTGTCCCGGTCTACCTGGGCCAAGCCGACGCTGATCCTACCGAAATAATTGAGTGACAACTCCGCCGTTGCTCTCAAACTTCGATTGTTTATATTACCCACAATGGATACCTAACTTTCTCGGATGAACTGGAGAATATTATGGCCGACAAAAATGTAGCTCTGAAAATGATTGTCAACGGAGAAGAGCGTGATGTAACTTTTGAGGAGTTGGCTCTTTCGAATAACCTGGCTCAGGAAGCCCTGGTTCGTTTGCTCATTCAGAAAAAAATTATCGATGCCAAGGAGTTGATGGATCTGATGGAACTGGTTAAAAAAGAACGCTACCGGCAGGCTGATCCCGAATAGATTTCTCTATGAGCAATGCCGAACACGAAACTGGCAATGGCCTCACTTCGGGTGAACCGCCCGATGAAGGTGAATTACTGGAGTGGACCTGCCACCCGGTCAAGCGCAAGCCGCTTGTCTCTGCGGCGGTTACACTATTCATTATCCTGGTCGTTGTAGCTATCTATATGACGACCTACTCCCGTATGTTCACGTTGCTGGGACTTGTTATTTTGCTGATGTCACTTGCCAAGTTTTATTTTCCGACCCGGTTCAAGATGTCAGAGAGTGGGGTAACAATCAAGACAACTACTCAGACTTTATTTAAAGAGTGGGGAATCTACCGTAGTTGCTATCCGGACAAAAAGGGGATTCTTCTTTCACCGTTCGTGGAACCGTCACGAATCGAGAATTTTCGCGGACTGTATGTCATGTTTGAAGGCAACGCCGATGTAGTGACCGCGTTTGTAAAACAGCGTATTCGGCGGGCGCATCCCGAAATCGATACCGCTCTGCCGGGAGGGCCGACAGCATGAGTTTTTTTAAGAGCGATGCCAATCTGTCTGATCCCAACCATTGTTCTTTGCCGGAAGAGGAGCAATTGGTTCTGGATAAATTAGCCCGCAAAACGGTTCAGTGGGGTGTGGGTATGACGGTGGCGGCGATATTGTTTTTGGAATCTATCAAGCCGGCCAATTTTATCATGTCGCAGGTGCTAGTCTTTTTTGAGCCGATTATTCAATCTGTTTTCTCCATCAAGGATTACGATACTTTTCGCTCTGCCTTGGAAAGACGTGAGACAATTGAAGTCTTGATTCAGAAGATCGAAGCTTATGACGTCATAGCCAAGAAACGCGAGAAGGCGTTTAATAAGTGGTACAAGCAGGAGAAGAAGACCTGGAAATGGTACCAGCGCTATCTGGGTGTCTTCTTGCCGAAACTTGATCCTCCCGACGAAGTCAAACAACTGGACGCACAGTTGAAGGCGGAACTAAATCCGCCGAGCGACGCTTCAGCACAGTAGCATAGCAGAACGGGTCCGTCTTCGAACCCGCCATGTTGTAGCATCGTAGGTCGAACCCAGTCCGCTTCGGGCGGTTTCGACAACGACACTTCAACAATTATTCATGGGGGGGGAAGAGGACCGGAAATGGGAGGTGGGGGAAATTTGCGGGGAAAAAAGT
>JAGGTI010000095.1 GCA_021163775.1 Candidatus Zixiibacteriota bacterium | reverse complement strand
CTTTGGTGGGACGCGAGTGGACATGGGCATCCGCCTGCGCGGATGTGACAGAAAAGAAGGTTAGTCACGGTTGCTTGCAACCTGACAAGTGTCGGAACCAGCTAAGGGGTTCCGACCTACGTTTTGCTGACTATTCGTCTCGGGAGGTCGAGATCGCCACGCTACGTCCTGACCGCTAAAGATGGCAGGAGCGCAGGGCTCCTGTCCTACGAGTCCAATTCAACTATGTGTTTGGGCAATCACCATTCAAAAAGTGATTTTTCCGCAAGCTCTTCGCCTACCCCACTTTTTTATCTGAGCGGGTGATAAGTTTTGGCGGCGAGCCCTCAGTTATTGTTTCCTTACTGACTATCACTTCGATTACATCGTTACGCGAAGGGACCTCGAACAGAGCATTCAGCATCGCTTTCTCGAAAATCGACCGCAAAGCACGAGCGCCGGTTTTGCGCTCCATAGCGATAACCACCGCCGCATCAAGTGCCTCCGGCTCGATTGTCAGCTTGACATCTTCCATCTCGAGTAGTCGGGCATATTGTTTTGTCAGGGCGTTTTTCGGTTTGGTCAGGATACTAAGCATCGCCTCGTGGTCAAGCGGTCGCAGTGCGGCGGAGACCGGTAGCCGTCCGACCATCTCCGGAATCAAGCCGAATTCGATCAGATCCGCCGGGGTGACATGATCCAGAATATCGGCTGATTTCGGATCAATAGTGCGATTTTTGACTTCATAGCCGATCACCTTGTTGCCCTGGCGTCGAGCGACAACTTTTTCCAGACCGTCAAAAGCGCCACCACAGATAAACAGGATATTAGTAGTGTCGATCTGGACAAACTGTTGCTCAGGATGTTTCCGTCCTCCACGTGGCGGGATATTCGCCACCGTGCCTTCGAGAATCTTCAGTAGACCCTGCTGGACCCCTTCGCCGGAAACATCACGGGTGATTGATGGGTTACCGTCACGTCGAGAGATTTTATCCAGTTCATCAATATATATGATTCCGCGCTCAGTCTTGCGCGCATTATAGTTAGCGGCCTGAAACAGGCGCACCAAGATATTCTCGACATCCTCGCCAACATAACCAGCCTCAGTCAGAACGGTAGCATCGGCAATCGTGAACGGTACTTTGAGAAACTTGGCCAGCGAGCGCGCCAGCAAAGTTTTGCCGGTGCCAGTGGGGCCAAGCAACAGAATATTCGCCTTCTCCAGTTCGACTTCGTCTAAAACCTGCCCGAACCGTTTTTCTACCTGTCGTTTTGAGATATAATTGAGACGCTGGTAATGGTTGTAAACCGCCACCGAAACTATCCGCTTGGCCTCTTCCTGACCGATCACATACTGGTCAAGAAAATTTTTGATCTCAATCGGGGGAGGTGCATTACCGATCTCTTCATTCGACTCCGGGTCTGGTTCGGTCTGTAGCATGTCGCCACAGAGCACCACGCACTCGTTGCAGATCAAAGCTTCGTGGCCGGAAAACAGTCGTTTCACCTCACTGTGCGACTTACCGCAAAACGAGCAACGTTGTCGAAGTTTCGGTTTCTTCGGTTTCTTTGAGTCAGGACTCACAACACTATCCCTTCTTCATCCTATGATCGGTCCGACCGGAAAATACCTATTCCGGTTTCTCTATATGTTTAGCCTCATAGATTTTGTCGATAAGACCATACTCTTTCGCTTCTTCCGGCGACATGAAGTTGTTGCGATCGGTATCCTTTTCGATTTGATCCAGCGGCCTGCCGGTATGTTTGACCAACAACTCGTTGATTTTGTCTTTGGTCCTCTTGGCTTCTTCGGTCATGATAATCATATCGGAGACCTGACCCTGGGTGCCGCCCAATGGTTGGTGGATCATTATCCGAGAATTGGGCAAAGCCGCCCTTTTACCGGTTGTACCGGCCATCAGGAGAAAAGCACCAGCCGAAGCCGCCAGTCCCATGCAGGTGGTGGCAACGTCAGGCTTGATGAACTGCATGGTGTCGTACATGGCGAGCATAGCGGACACCGAACCGCCCGGTGAGTTGATGTAGATAAAGATATCTTTGTCGGGATCTTCGGCTTCAAGGAACAGCATCTGGGCTACTACGAGATTAGCCACGTTGTCGTCGATTGGAGTGCCAATAAAGATAATCCGATCCTTGAGGAGCCTCGAAAAGATATCATAGGCTCGTTCTCCCCGTCCGGTCTGTTCCACAACCATCGGGACCAGATTGTAGTTAAGCGATTTGTCCTGCATAAAGTCCTTTTCCTTCAGTGCGGTTGCGCTGTCACGCCAGCGTAAATCCTTTTTATTTTTTCAACGGGACCAGTGTTGCCTTTTCCGTTAGAAAACTCAACACTTTTTCCTCGTGTATTGAGTCCCGCAGTTCCTGAATCTTTCCACCTTGGCGCAGGCTTTCGGTCGCCTGTTCCGGGGTTATCTTGTGGTAGGCCGCAAAGCCCTTAATCCAATTTTCGGTATCTTCAGTCAAAACTTCAATCTTCTCCTGATCAGCCAGAGAGCGCCACAGGATGTCCCACTGCATCGATTTGATACCGATCGACCGATACTGCTTACGAATTGCTTCCTCATCGAACTCTTCACCTCGTTCCTTGAAATCTTTGACCAAATTGTCAAGATACTCAGAAATCGGCCCTTCTGGAATAGCCAGATCATTCTTGGCACAAAGCAGATCAACAAGCAGTCGCCTTTGGGCTTTTTTCTGTTCAACGTCCTTTTGCTGTTCCAAACGTTTGCGGATTTCAATTCGAAGTTCAAGAGCTGTTTCGCCCATGCCGGCCCGTTTGGCCAGGGCATCGTTGATCTCGGGAAGTACCCTCTCGTTGACCGATTTCACCGTGCAGGCATAGGTGATTTGGGCTCCCGCAAAAGCCGGATCGCTGTAATCTTTGTCGTAGGTGACTTTAATTTCCTTCTGGTCGTCTGCCTTGAGTCCGGGCAAATGCTCCTTGAACTCAGGAAGAGTAGCGGCACTGGACAAGTCGATTGTTGAATCCGGGAATTCATCTTCTTCCAGAGTATCATTGGGGTCAGCCACTTTGACCATATCGATAACGACAATATCATCTTTTTCAGCTGGTCGATCCAGCGAACGCAGTTCTGAGAATTGCAGGCGGATTTGTCCGATGACTTCATCAACCTCGGCGTCATCGACCTCCATGCTGGCGGAGGGTAGATTGAGATTGTCAAATATCACCTGGCCGACTTCGGGAAAGACTTCCAGATCAGCTTCGTAGGTAAGGGTCATATCGTCAGCCAGATCAAGCGCGGTAACGGTTGGCCTGGAAGCGATCTTGAGTTTATTGTCATCAACCGCTTTGCCCATGCTCTGGCGGAATATTTCATCGACAGCATCCATTTTGACCTTGTCGCCGAACTGGTCACGAAGCCGGTTGAGTGGTACTTTGCCTTTACGGAACCCGTCGACCTGGGCGTCTTTGCCCAATTCTTTTAGTCGCTTGTCAATTTCGGCCTTCATGGTTTCGCCGGGGACAGTCACGCTGACATGCCGTTTCAGTCCTTCGCCGTTTGTAACTTCAACTTTCACACCAACTCCGCAATATCCGGACCCATCATGGTCCTGGTTACAATGCCACACCTCATGAGACCGGGCTTGTCCGGTTCAAGTTGCTGTGGCTGTTTGAATTCCAATATGCGAAAGGGGGGATTTGAACCCCCACTCCTTACGGAACTGGATCCTAAATCCAGCGCGTCTACCAATTCCGCCACTCTCGCCCGCAATAACTTACGGTGAATTGGCAAAAAGTGCAATCGACTTTTTGCGCGGTAGCGCCAGCCTATCTTTCTACTACTCAGCGAGTTGTCAATCACACTACGAGGCGCAAGGAATCCACATTTGTGCGACAGCACTAAAGGGAACAGCTTTTTCTCAAGCGGGGGTCGGAAATGAGGTGTCCAAATAGAGTCCGGTGTCAGACTTCGAAAGTGACTGTTAACTGCGAGGGGAAGCTTCGTCCTAAATCTTGACCGTCGAGGACAAAAACCCAAAAGCTGTCCCAACGTTTCAAAGCTAAGAATATTACGTCTTAGATTCGGGCCCAACCTGTTCGGATTAGGCTGAAACGATACAGTCTGAGGATGGTATGGTCATCCTCGAGTGTGGGGCGGACCGTTGTCATTCAGATAATCTTTCAAGTCACCTGAGACATAACACGATCCGTTATCCGAGAGCAGTCTTGGACGATGCCGAACATAGGCATGATCCTAACCTTGATCAGCAAATGCCATGGATCATGGCTTCGGTCTCGTCTATTTCGCTGAGGGCTCGACGCACAATTTTCTCATACGTCTCGCTATCAAGTTCCAGTTTATGCCAGGCTGTAGGCGAGAAATGGGTCACGTATGGGCTACCACCAAATCCTAAGTTTAGAGCGTGACTGGACACATCGGCGATATGTATTGCCGCAACCAGGCGCGGCGCTTCAGTGGCGTCATCCGGCGTATGATGGTGTGCAATGGTCGTAGCGAACCTATCAGGGAAATTCCATTTCTGTGCCAGCGCCTGGCCGAGCTGTTGATGATTTGCCCCAAACCATTGTGTTTCCTTGTCCAGATCGACAATTGATTCGCCATCGCCGCAGAAGCGGGCGAATCGCCCGGAATCTATCTTGACGAATAGCAACCGTCCAATATCGTGCAACACGCCGCACATGAACGCTTCATTCTCAGCTTCACTGTTCTCGGCCCGAAGCAAATGTTTGGCGAGTATACCGACGCTGAAAGAATGCAACCTGAACTCATCCATAGACAGGACGCTACTGTTGGTACCGAGACTACTAACTACGGAAGTCGCCAGTAGTAGTTGCTGGATAGTTCCAATGCCGAGCATAGTGACTGCCTCCTCCACAGATGTAATCTGCCGGGAAAAACCGTAGAAAGGTGAATTGACCAGCTTGAGTGTTCTGGCGGTGAAAGCCTGATCAGTCTCGACAATCCGGGCAATTTCGTGGCTACCGACATCGTCCCGTGACATTAGCGTAGTCAGTTGATGCACGATTGCTGGCGCGGATGGTAGATTGACCTGCTTCGAAATTACTTTCTCCAAATTCAGCATCGGTCTCCCTCTTCAGATAATTCTATGGCCTGTTGCCGTTCCATCAGGATCTTTAGTATCACCGTCTGCATCACTTGGATTTCCTCGTGATGGGCCACCATTGACATGCAACGTCTAAGCCGCTCGGCTTCGCCACTATCGTCGGCCGCTCTGTCAATCTGTTCCTCCATTGGACACTACCCCCCCCACAATCAATCGATTATTATGGAACCGTCTGCCGCCAGACGCTTATCCGCAATTCCAGGGTACTCGCTTTCTAACTCCGCAAGCAAGTGATCCTGCCGTTTGACGGACGCCTTGAGATGCTCGTTCTCGCTCTCCAATTCCTTCACCCTCAGCGCTTGCTGGACTCCGACCAATAACTCATAATCTTCCCATGGTTTGGTGAAGAAGCGACTGATTTCACCCTGATTAATCGCCCGTTTGGCGACATCGATGTCGGTCGCACCGGTGAGCATCATTCGCACCACGTTGGGGTACAGTTCCCGAACCTGCTTCAGAAATTCGCTGCCGCACATCCCCGGCATATTCTCGTCGCTGATCACAACGTCGACCTCCGCGTGCGCCAGCGCCGCCAGCGCCTCGGTGGCCGAAGCGGCACAAATAATATCCCAATTCTCCAGTGCAAAGGTCCGGCGTAGCGCATTGAGAATGCTCCGCGAATCATCTACCAACAGAATTTTAGGCTGAGACATGTTCTTTCTCCGTTTTTACGCTTTGATTGTATACTCGGATCGCTTCAATGATCGGATCGACCGCGTGGATCTTCATAATACGTCCAATCATTCCGGTTGATAGCTTGGCGCCTTTGGGTAACAGGAACACGTTGTTAACGGTGCGGATGTCCATCGCCACTACCATACCCTCTCTCAGATCCTCGGGTTTCAAGCCGATCACTCCATGGGAATTATCATGATAGAACTGGCTGGCAATATCCAGACTGGCAAAAGTTTTTACCAGGTCAGGATCAAAGTGGGACCCGGCGTAACGGTGCAAACTGGCGGTAGCATGAGACAGGGCCTTGAGGTCAGGATAGTCGGCCTTATGGGACGTGTGGTCAAAGGCATCACAGATATGGAGGATGCGCGATCCCAGCGGAATTTTTTCCCCGATCAGGCGATCCGGGTAGCCGGTGCCGTCAAAACATTCGTGGTGATGCCGGATGATCAGCCCAATTTCCTCAAACCCGGATATGTTGTAAACACAGCTTTGACCAAGGATAGGGTGCTTATAGAGCACTTCCTTTTCGTGAGGGCTGCAATCGTCGGACGCTTTGACCGCGATGGCACTGGGTATTCCAATCTTTCCGATATCATGAAGGTATGCCGCCACCACAACATCCTGGTAGTCTTTCTCGTTAAGGTCGAGTCCTCCAAGGAGCATCTTGGCCAGCGCGGCCACCCGCTGAGAATGGCTGGCCACGTCTTGCAATCTCAGACCAACTATCGTGGAGAAAGCCTTGATCGTCTCCATGAAACTTTTCTTCAGTTCCATATTCTGCGTTTTGATCTCGTCGGTTTGCTCGTCTACCTTTTGTTGCAGGGTTTGAGCAAACCCAATCAGTTTTTGGTTCTGTTTCTTGGTGAGTTCGGTCAACCGCAGGTTTTCGGCGGATGTTTCAAACAACTCAAGGGAGTCGCGAATACGGCTGAGAAGGAAGTCGTCTTCCCACGGCTTGTTCAGATAATAGCGCACTGACCCGGTGTTAATGGCATTCACAGTGGCATCAAGATCGGCGTAGCCGGTGAGCAGGATTCTAATCGTGTTCGGAGATATCTCTCGGCATTGACCCAACAACTCCACACCGGTCATGCCCGGCATTCTCTGGTCTGAGACTATGAGGGATACTTCCTGATCCTTGATAATTTTAAGAGCCTCGGCACCGCTGGTGGCAGTGACAATATCAACCTCCAGTTCTTTCAACAGCCGCACGAGCGACTTGAGAATGCCCTCATCATCATCTACGAGCAGGATGCGATGTTTTTTGTCAGCTGGCATGGGAGGTCTCGGTATCTGCGCCTGCCGGCGTCGTTTCTTTCATATGGCGACTCAGTTCAACAAAGCTAAACAGTCCCACTACGCCTGCTTGATTCGGCAGCGGTTTACAGATCGTGCGAATGCCCGCATCTGAATCGTCAGTTGCACAGGTAGTTTGTTGGGTGTCCATGGCCTCTTGTAGCAGTTTCAGTGGTCCGGACTCCAGATGGCCACCCAGTGACTGCCCCAGGATCAACTGGCTGATATCGATATAGTCCTTCATAGCATCATTCATGTACACCAAAGTCCCCTGGTCGTCTATCCCGATAACTCCTGCCGGCAGAAGATTAAGTAGCCGCCGTGCTACTCCGAGGGCGCGGTTCTTCTGACCGAGGTCCCGGGTACGGTCATCAACCTGCCGCTCCAGGTTATGAGTGAATTTTCTAAGCTCGGCGTTGGCCACTTTCAGCTTCTCGACCAGGGCGTTGTTTTCGTTCTGGAGGTTGTAATGCTCAAGCGATCGTTGAATCGTAGTCAGCAGATCCTGGTCATTCCACGGCTTAGACAAAAATTTGTAGACCTGGCCATCATTGATCGATTCAACGATCGCCGCCACGTCGGCATACCCGCTCAGGATGATCCGGATGGTGGACGGATATTCCTCCTTGACCTTGGCCAAGAACTGCACACCGTTCATACTCGGCATGCGATAGTCGGTGACTACGAGAGCAATCTCCTCCCTGGCACAGATCTCCAGCCCTTCGTCACCCGATTCGGCAGTGAAGACCTTGTAATCAGTGTCGATGAACAGACGTTTGAGCGATTTCAAGACATTGATTTCATCATCAACCAGCAGTATGTTCATCCTCGCCACGATCAATCCCTTCCAGCGGCAGAGTCAGCGTGAACTCGGTTCCCAATCCAACTTCACTGGTAACATCTATCCGCCCTGAATGTTTTTTTACGATATCGTAAGCCATGCTCAGTCCCAGACCGGTACCTTTCCCAACATCTTTGGTCGTATAGAAAGGCTCGAATATCTTCTTCATGTTCTCAAGTGGAATACCAACACCCGTATCGCTGATCGAGACGTAGATGTTGTTCTTATCAGCGCGAGTGGTAATAGTGATCCTTCCCGAGTCCTCTTGTATGGCGTGTCCGGCGTTGACCAGCAGATTCATGAACACTTGGTTCAGCTGGTTTGGAATACAGTACAACTCCGGAAGGTCGCCGTAGTTTTTCTCAACAGTGCACTTGTACTTGAGCTCGTTCCAGACAATATTAAGGGTTGTCTCCAATCCCTCATTCAAGTTGTACGATTCCTTCTGAGCTTTATCCACTCTCGAAAAGCTCTTGAGGTCGGCAACAATCTTCTTGACGCGATCCGTTCCATCCATTGATTCTTCAATGGCATCACTAAAATCATCCAGCATCTCCGTGAGAGCTTCGAGTTCCTCCGCATTCGGCTGAACACCCCCCTCAAGAGAACCACGGATTTTTTTCAGGTATTTCCCCATAGTGTTGAGATTAGAGTTGATAAAACCGACCGGGTTATTGATCTCGTGAGCAACGCCGGCCGATAGCGTACCGATAGCGGACATCTTATCAGCTTGAATCAGTCTTTCCCGGCTTTCATGAAGCTCCGTGACATCCTGGATCAGTCCTACTATCCCTGTTACCTGTCTATGCTCATCATGCACCGGCACGATGGTCGTAGTGGTCCATCGTTCCTCACCGTCACTGCCCACCAAGCGCTCTTCCTGCTTGGAGATGGTCTCACCCTCTTTCATCACTTGGAGTTCGGTTTCATGCCGCGCAACGGTTTCGGGGTGTTCAGGTAACTCGTCATCAGCTTTGCCGATCAATTCTTGCAGGTCCATGTTTACACGGGCACAGAAAGCCGCATTCGCTGTTACATAGCGCCCGTCAATGTCTTTGAGAAACGTCATTGCGGGTACCGTGTTCATCATGGCCACATAATGGCCTATCGTACGCTCGAATTCTTTCTCACGCGCGACTCGATCTGAGATATCCCGAACTATACCAACCGCGTACCAGTTCGCATTGACTTGGACAGACGACAGCGAAAGCTCGACCGGAAATTGGGTGCCATCTTTGCGTTTAGCTTTGAGTTCGACCGTTTGGTCAATGGCGTTCCCCTCGCCGGTTTCGTGAAACTTGCGGAACCCGGCGGCATGGGATTCTGCCAATTCATCTGGCAAAATCAGTTCATGAAGGTTCCGTCCAATGATCTCCTCGTGGGAATAGCCGAAGATGCGCTCAGCGGAACGGTTCCAGAAAGTTGTATTTCCATTTTCGTCAATCATGACTACAGCGTCCTGAGTAGCGTCAGTCATAATGCGCAATCGCTCTTCGCTTTTTCTCAAAGCGTCATCCGCCAGCTTGCGCTCTGTAATATCATGACCGTATACATAGTAAGCCTTAGCGGAAGGCTCTGTCGTAACAGTGAATTGAAAAATTCTCCCCGCTAGTCTCTGTTCGAACTGTACGGATTCACTATCATTCTGATTCTGCCAGATTGAGGAATCTGCGCTTGGAAGTACTTCTACAATCTGAAGCCCGACAGGATCGCAATCAAGGATTCTCATAGCCGCAGGATTGGTGGCTTGAATTCTTCCATCGAAGCTAACCGAGAAGATCGGTGCCGGGTTGTTGCGCACAAAGGAGGCTTGCAGTTTAAGGACGTCGCCATCGCTTAACTCAGGCTGGTGCGCAGGGGAGTTTACTGCTTTAGATGCTCCCAAAGATTCAACAGTTTTAGTCATTGTTAATTGCCCATCTAAGAATTCCCTAATTTCCGTATACCTATTATCGGCTTAGATCGAACGCGAAACAGCCAAACTGTAAAGAACTCAGGTATATGTTCACAATCTGCACATTGGTTCCCGGACCAGCGGGACCGCAGGGGATAGGGCGCGCGTGCTCAGAAATTCTTGAATTGGCAATTTCCGGGAAAACTTCCAATGTCAGCCTACAGGGAAGATTGTTCTGGCCTCCAACGGGGATGGAAATAGAATCGCCGACAGATCCCAGATTAACTGAAATACCTTGATCGATAGCGTGGGAAATAGCAATGCAGATCGGTTACTTGAACGAAGCCCATGGCATGATTGGCAAGTACGGGCGGATATTATGACTTTCCCAAAATTGACTCTCATTGGTAGCCGCATTTTCGGCCGTTTCGGTGGGGTGGGACAATTGCTGGCTTTCGTGAATCTGACCGAAACTGGACGTTGCCATCAAAGAAGCAAAGACGTTGTGGTCTGAAGCCTGCACCCGCGAAGCAACGGACATGACAGAAGTGGCCAATTCGGTAACATAAAAGTCGACTATTGTTTGTTCTGATGCCCACCTAATCGTATTTTGTTTCTGTAACAATAAGGGTCTACCCTAAACCGAGAGACAAAATGAAATCATATCTTGAATGCATTCCCTGTTTTTTTGAGCAGGCGCTTCGCGCGGGACGAATCGCTACTGATGATGAACAAGCGTTGAAGCGGCTTTTGGATGAGCTTGGGAAAAAACTACATCAAATTTCACTCGATAGTACGCCACCGGAAACAGGGCGATTGATTTACCGGATGGTTAGGGAAATTACCGGAAACCCCGATCCGTATCGAGATCTGAAACGCCAAAGCACACGAGAGGCACTTGCGTTGTATCCCTCTCTGAAAAAGACGATCGAGAAGTCCGATGACAGTTTGCTAACCGCGATTAGGATTGCTATTGCGGGGAACGTGATTGATTTCGGGGTGAACGCCTCCTTTGATATTGAGACATCAATAGCGGAAGCATTGGCGGGTGATTTTGCGATTTGTGATTACAGCGCATTTGAGACCAGGTTGGCCGAGACTGAGGAGATTCTATATATTGGAGACAACGCCGGTGAAACTGTTTTTGACCGGCTCCTCATTGAGCAAATGAAAAAGCCTGTGATATATGTAGTCCGGGAGGAACCGGTTATAAATGACGCGACCATTGAGGATGCTATCCAGGCCGGTATTGATCAAGTCGCGACTATTGTTTCCTCTGGTACAGATGCCCCCGGGACTATTCTCCATACCTGTAACTCGGAATTCAGAGAGATGCTGGATCATTCCGCATTTACGATCTCCAAAGGACAGGGGAATTACGAAGCTCTATCAAATGAAAATTACTCGATATTTTTTCTGTTGAAGGCCAAATGTGGAATCATCGCGAATGATCTTGGCGTTACGCAGGGCGACATAGTACTGAAAGGGATAAACACCGGTATATAGACAGGGGTCTCGATCAAAATGTGTGTAGAAACAAAATTTCGTGCGTATTGGCAGTAACCGACCAACGATGGGAGTTCGTGAACAATGAAGATTACCATAATTTACGATAATGAGACATCCAACGAGGCGTTGAAACCGGACTGGGGGTTCTCCTGCCTTATCGAGGCCTACGATAGAAAAATCCTGTTTGATACAGGAGGCAGTGGGGCCATTCTTCTTAAGAATATGGACACATTAGGTATCGACCCTAATTCCATCGAGGAAGTATTCATATCCCATATACATTTTGATCATACCGGTGGTCTCTCTGCTTTTCTTGACATCAACGATAAAGTCACGTTGTATGCTCCTTCATCGTTGCGAGGGGTATTTCATGTCAAGGAGATCATCTACGAGAACAAACCCACGAAATTGCATAAGCACTTCTACACTACCGGTTTGTTGGATGATATGGAACAGTCGCTGGCCATCGAGACCGAGAAAGGATTGGTCGTGATTGTCGGATGTTCTCATCCGGGTGTAGGAAATATTCTTAAAGCTGTGACTCAATTCGGGAAACCATACATATTGATCGGTGGTTTACATGGATTTGAAGAGTTCGAGTTGATTGAAAAATTACAGCTTGTTTGTCCCACTCATTGCACTCAGCACATACCGAAGATTAAATCTTTGTATCCGGATAAGTATATCTCGGGAGGAGTAGGGACGATCATTGAGATATGAGGAGTTGCCAAGAAGAATTGTAACTTTAATATTGAAGATGAGCAACCGGGAAGATTTCTGTCGGAAGCTGTAGAACGAATTACCGGCACCAAAGCCGAGGAAGCATAACTATGATAGCACAATTAATACACGAAGCTCTGTTCATTACCGGGTTTGTTGCGATTATGATGTTGTTGGTCGAGTATATTAACGTGCTGACCCAGGGTGCGTGGCAAAAAAGCCTGGTCGACAGCAGAGTGACACAGTATCTGGTCGCGGTCTTGCTTGGGGCAACTCCCGGATGTCTTGGGGCGTTCGCCGTAGTGGCGATGTATTCGCATGGTGTTTTACGTCTGGGGGCTTTGGTGGCGGCAATGATTGCCACCAGTGGTGATGAAGCTTTTGTGATGTTTGCCATGTTTCCCGGAAAGGCGTTGTTGTTGATGGCCGCGCTAATTGCAATCGGATTGATTGCCGGATGGCTGACCGATAATCTGGCGGGGCGTTGGATCACAAATAGAATAGATTCGTGTAAGAACTTAGAAATACATATTGCTGAATCCTGCAAATGTTTTCCGGGGCATGATATTTTTCAACAACTCCGTGAATTGTCTCTTGCGCGCGGTGTCCTTATGGGTGTGTTGCTACTCTTCCTGTTTGGAGTAACTTCGGGCACTGTCGGTCCGGAAAGCTGGAACTGGATACGCGTTACCATTCTCATAACCGGTCTCATCGGACTATTCATAGTTACCACTGTGCCAGAGCATTTTCTACAGGAACACCTTTGGCGTCATGTAGCTCTAAAGCATGTCCATCAGGTATTTCTTTGGACCTTAGGTGCCCTTGTAATTACCTGGATAATAACTAACCATCTGGATCTAACTAACATCATACAGGACAACACGCTATCCATGATAATAATAGCGGGTCTGGTGGGGATTATCCCCGAATCCGGCCCTCATCTGGTTTTCACAACGCTTTACGCCAAGGGAGCGATTCCACTCGTTGTCCTATTGACTAACTCAATCGTGCAGGATGGTCATGGCATGCTTCCCTTGCTTGCACATTCAAGAACACAGTTCCTTTTCGTTAAGGCGGTAAATCTCGTTTTTGGGCTGGCCACAGGTCTGGCTGTCTACTATGTCATCCGGTAGGTCGGGACTCTGCCTTGATAATTTAGGAAGCGAACTCTGCCTGTTACGGGGATATATGAGGGATTGTACAGTTTTGTGTGTCGTGGCCCCATTACTGAGGCCACGGAGACAATTTTACTAGCAGTCTGTCGGGATACCCTATTTGGATTTCGAATTTATGTGGTTTAGATTT
>JAGGTI010000050.1 GCA_021163775.1 Candidatus Zixiibacteriota bacterium | reverse complement strand
TCGGCATCCTGACCGACTGGCGGGAGCATGATCTGGTAATTACTACCAGAAATATGAGCACGCGCCGGATAGCCTTGGGATCGTATCTGACGGGCAAGATCGATCGAGATGTCAGCGGCCTGTCGGTACTGATGCACAGTCTCTTCGGTGATCGCCAAAGCGGGAGCGCCTTCGACCGAATAGTAGTCCATTTCGAGCGAAAACACGACAGCATAGCGATGGTTGTTCACAATCGGACGGCCCCATTCTTCCGGTCCCCGTCCAACGTGGGAATAGACAAACATCGGGTTGAGCCGAGTGATCCCCACTTCAACAGCACCCATATCGAACAAACGTCGTTTAAGGTCGGCGGAAGCAACTTCAGGATCAACTTCTCTCCAGTCTTCATTCACATCACCATCGACCTCAGTCGTCAAATTTTGGATCTCGTCAAACTCAGCCTGCACCCTCCCTGAGCGTTTCACATCATAGTACCGCCCACCCGGTGCCAGCAGTTCCGGCAGACGGCGGAGGCGATCATCTATTTTCTTAAACTCAGGATGCGCGGCATAGTAACGGTCGTACTTATCGGTGCCGGGGAGGTATTCTTCACGGGCAAACATGGTATCACGTTCGTCAACCCGACCGTTGGCATTCTCAGTTACTATCACTCTACTGCGACCAAACGAGAGGAAGAACATAAGGAGGAATATCACAACGCAGACAAGCGGCAAACTTAACGCAATAATTTGATTCAAAAATAGAAAATACCAGCCAAACCATAAAATAGCGAAAATGCCCAAAAGCAACAAACCGACCAGAACAGCCCTGGGCCGTCTTTCGCTCACAGAACTTCCGACCAGAAGTATCAGGAACAAGCAAATCAGACTGCCTGTAAACAGGTACGTATATTGCAGAATTTCCATAGGCATAATATCAACCAACGATTTACCAAAGGTAAGGATTTGTCTGGTATCGTCAAGAGTCAGTTCGGGTTCGGCCTGCAGACAGGACGATAAATTGGAGTTATCACCGGCAATAAATCAAACTAAGGTCATATAGATAAACGTAAATGGGTATTATCGCAAGATACCACTTGACCCTGACCAAGTATCACATATTTTTTTTGCATTATCGTTGTTAGGGCGTCATTGATAGAGACAGATTCGAAACCAAGTACTCGGAGGTTTACTCCCTTGAAGCAACTTTGCAAAATGCTCCTCAGTCTAACCATGTTGATAGTGTTAACTTCCGGTCTGACCACTGGTCGAACCTTTCCCGAAGGTTCGCCGCGCCAGACGTCTGATAATAGCTCCTCTCCAGCCTACTGTAATGCCGAACACAATATTGGCAATATCGTTATTTCGGTCAGTAACGACGGATCTTTTGGGAATGGCTGGTCTTTAGGCGGAACAATAGACTGTTTCACCGGACGCCAGACTAAGTCGTGTGAATTTCCCAAGCGCAGTCAGTCCACTTACCTGTGGGCGGCTGATTTGTGGGTGGGGGCTATTGTTGGGCGAGATACGCTGGTGTCGACGTGTGGCATGGGTGGACACGAATTCCATCCCGACGAATCGCCGTTCGGTGATATGATTTATCGCTCCAACATTGATCCGGCCCGACCGGAATTTGAGGGAGCAGTCTCCGAGCAGGATTATATTGCTGTTTATTCCGACACCTGTACTAACTGCCGTGGCGTGCAGAACGACGAGTTGGACGGTCGCGGGCATCGACCTTTGAATATTCAAGTCACCCAGCGTTCCTTTGCCTGGTCATATTCGTATGCGGAAGATTTCATCCTGATGGACTACTCAATCAAAAATATCGGGAGTGAGCGCCTGAAACAGGTTTACATGGGGATATTCGTTGATGCCGATGTGCATTCACTGGCCAACAACTCCGACGGCTTTGAGGACGACCTAAGTGGATTCCGCGAAAAAGTGCCAGCTCTCTACCTGCAACCCCCCTGTCCACCGGACAGCGATATTGTTAATCTGGCCTGGACGGTTGACAACGATGGCGGCCTGGTTTTGCCTAACGTTTTTCCTCCGACCCCTCACGCCGCCGCTACCCGAATAGTGCGAACGCCATCCGATTCGCTGGTTGTATCCTACAACTGGTGGGTTAGGCAACCGGAAGATTATGGGCCACAGGCACGTGCTTCGTATCGAGACCTGGTGCTAACGCGAAGCGAACCACTTGGTGACCGGAACAAATATCACTATCTCAGCAATGGTGAACACGATTTTGATCAGCACAGGTTAGCGTCAATTGACCAATTGGATTCGATCTGGATTCCTCCCCCGCCGGAGATAAAGGATCGCTACGCCACAGGCATTGACGTTCGGTACCTGCTATCTTTCGGACCTTTTGATGTCGACCCAGGGCAATCATTGCCAATTTCCCTGGCCTATGTATGCGGTGAAAATTTCCATACTGACGGCGACAATTATTACAATCTTCCGGATAATCCTGATGCCTGGTACGAAGGTGTAAATTTTGATTCTCTCGGCATAAACGCCACCTGGGCCGAATGGATCTACGACAACCCCGGTGTTGATTCTGACAGTGACGGCTTCGCCGGTACATACACCATATGCAATCTAGGCGATGATTCCAGTTGGGTTTGTGATACCGTGCATGATACCACGGCCAACCCTGACACAACATATATCACCTGTCGATGGGAATACGACCTGGCCGATACGGTCTGGCGCAAAGGTGATGGCGTACCCGACTTCAGAGGTGCTACCCCACCACCGGCCCCTTCAACCTTCAGTAGCACGGATGGGGTTAAAGCCCTGCGCGTAGAACCTTCAATTGGCTCCATACGGGTCATCTGGAACGGGGTGCGGTCAGAAACTACCCGTGACATTTTCTCAAGAGAGTATGATTTTGAAGGCTATCGGGTCTGGTTTGCACGCGATGATCGACCTTCCAGTTTTTCGGTGGTTGCGTCATACGACAAAGAAGATTTCAACCGCTGGGAGTACAGCGAGGCCAGCGGTACTTTCACCTTGAAAGACCGCCCATTCTCACTGGAAGAACTACGGTGCATGTACGCTGACAGTTGCAACGACGAGAACTGGCATCCGGATCAGTACCCACGGGTGCGCCCCCTGGTCATACCGGGCGGACCGGGCGATGATGATCAGATATTCTATTTTGTACCGCAGGATTTCAACCGTTCGATTCTGGCTAATGATCCGGTCAACGCAACTACACCTATCAAAAAAGTTTATCCAAACGCGCCCAAACCTAACATACTTGATGTCGACTCTCTGAGGATTCTGTACCCTAACGGCCAGGATACGCTCTACGTGACGGATGAAGGATTCATCAAGTATTATGAGTACGAATTCACAATCGAAAATCTATTGCCTACGGTACCCTATTGGGTCAATGTCACAGCTTTTGACTATGGCTCACCAAAGTCGGGACTATCGGCACTCGAGACTTCACCCTCGCTTCTATCGGAGGTTAGTTATCCACTGCCTGGCCCATCTCCGACCGACAAAGTGACTGGTGAGGTATTTGTTTGGCCAAATCCCTATCGGATTGATGGTGATTATCGCAACCGTGGGCTTGAGGACTTTGGGGCTAACAACATAGATGATGACCGTGTCCGATCAATTCATTTCGCCAACCTGCCGGAACGGTGTACGATTAGTATCTACTCGATTGATGGTGACCTTGTTCGTGAATTCCGACATCCAGCCGCTATCGAAATGGACGGTCACTGTCCTATCACAAGTCACGAAGCGTGCTGGGATCTGATTACGCGCAACACGCAACAGGTAGTGTCCGGACTCTACTACTGGACTGTCGAAGATGAGTACGGCGGTGTTCAGGTAGGCAAACTGGTAGTAATAATGTAATCGGCCCTGAGCATCACAAGGATGAGTATGAGTGACACGCGATAGAACAGGTGAGTTTAGCAAAAGACGTCGGACATCAGTGAAACAAAGAAACTATCTGATAATCACAGTTATAGCAGTACTTATCCTGCTACCTACGGTTCTACTCGCACGTCCGGTCTGGGAAACTCGATCCCGGACGCAGAGTTCATCATCCACCTCGGGAGCTTACTGCTCGGCCAACCACAATGTTGGACGTCTGTCCATGCCAGTGACTAACATGGGATTTTTCGGTCACGGTCTTGACGGTATGTTCTCGCGCGATTGTTTTACCGGACATGTTATTGTACCGTGTGAGTACCCAAAGGGATCGTACAATATCTATATGACAACCGGTTCGATCTGGGTTGGTGCCGTGGTCAATAGGGATACGCTGGTATCTACCGGTCACGATGGGGTCGGCTGGTCGGAAGAATTTCATCCTGATGTGTCACCCTTCGGCGATATGATTTATCGCTCGACCCTTGATCCAACCAGCCCGCGCTTTGAAAACGCTGTTTCGGAACAGGACTACATTGCTGTTTTCTCCGACACCTGCACCGACTGCCCCGGGATTCGTAGCGACCGATTCGACTCTCGCCCACATCGACCGTTGCACATTGAGATTGTCCAGCGCTCCTACGCCTGGTCTTATTCATATTCGCAGGATTTCATTCTCTTTGACTACACTATTAAGAACATCGGGCATCAACGGTTGCGAGAGATGTATATCGGTATCTTTATCGATGGGGATGTGTTTACAAATCTGCCAATGTCAAACTCCGACTATGGTCGTGATGACCTGTGCGGCTTTCGCAAATACCAGCCAGCCTGGTATATGAAAGATCCCTGTCCGGTAGACAGCGACCTGGTCAATATGGGTTGGACCGCCGACAACGATGGCGATCTCTACCGCCCCCAGAAATACGCCTGGCTTCCTCATATTACCGGAGCCAGGATCATCCGAACACCAGGTGACTCGCTGACCTTTTCGTTTAACTGGTGGTCAACTAACTGGTGGTTGTCATCAATGGATTTCGGCCCCCAGGCAAGGGCCACTTACCGTGATCTTGGTTTTGGTAATCTGGGAACACCCTGGGGTGATCGCAACAGTTATCATTTTCTGCGCAATGGTGAACGCGATTATGATCAGGCTATGATCGGTACTATCGGCCAGCTGGATGCCACGTGGGTTCCACCGCCGGCACAGTGGATTGATTCCATTATAGCGGGCGTTGACAGTCGATACCTGCTTTCGGTAGGACCGTTTTCGCTCGACCCGGGTCAGACCCTGCCGCTAACTATGGCCTATGTAGCTGGGATGAGATTCCATACCGACCCCTACAATCACAACAACCTTCCACTCTATCCTGAACGATGGTATGAACGGGTCCATTTTGACTCACTATCCACCAACGCAACCTGGGCGGAATGGATCTACGACAACCCTGGTGTCGACACCGATAGCGATGGGTACGCCGGTGAATTCACCATATGCAATTTGGGCGATGATTCATCGCTCATGTGTGATACATTAATCGACACCTCTGCTGACCCGGACACCAACTATGTCACCTGCTGGTGGGAATATGGGGCTCCCGACACGGTATGGCGTAAAGGTGACGGGATCCCTGATTTTCGTGGTGCCGCTCCACCACCAAACCCTTCAACCTACTCGTTTATCAATCAACACGGGGACACACTCCGGGGTCTCAGGGCATACCCGGAAGTGGGCCGGATTCGCTTAGTCTGGAACGGTGCGATGGCCGAAACGACAATAGATGCGTTCACCCGAGAATACGATTTTGAAGGATATCGGGTGTATATCGCACGTGATGATCGAGTTTCAAGCTATTCGGTAGTGGCCTCCTACGATCGAGAGAACTACAATCGTTGGGAGTGGAGCTACGAAGTGAAGCGTTTCATTTTGCGCGCCCCACCATTCTCACTTATCGAGTTGCGTTGTATGTATGCCGACAGTTGCAACGATACTACCTGGTTTCCTGAGCAGTATCCTCGGACACGCCCGCTGGTCATTCTAGGTGGACCAAAAAACGACGATAAAGTATTTTATTTCGAACCACAGGATTACAACCGTTCGGTGTTGGCTAACGATCCGGTGCATGCAACATCGAGTATCAAGAAAGTTTACCCCAATGCTCCCCAACCGCAGTTTGTCGATCCCGATTCAATCGCGATCTATTTTCCACGACGAGATGACACGCTGTACTTCACCGAAGACGGCTATATCAAGTACTACGAATACGAATACACGTTCGATCAACTCCTGCCAACCGTACCGTATTACATGAATGTAACAGCCTTTGACTACGGTTTTCCTGAACTTGGCTTGCCCGGTTTAGAAACCAACCCAGCCTTGTTGCCCAAGACAGCCTATGCCCTGCCAGCCTCGGATAAAATAGCCGAAAAAGGGCTCAAGACCTTTGTTTACCCTAACCCATATCGTCTTGACGGAGATTATCGCGATCACGGTTTTGAGGCTCGAGAGCGCTGGCACGTACCCCCTAATAAAACCCGGTTGATTCATTTTGCCAACCTGCCGCCCCGGTGTACTATCCGAATATTCTCGCTGGATGGTGACTTGATCCGTGAACTGGATCACAACTACGATCCAAATGATTACCTGGCCAACCATGACACTTGGGATCTCATAAACAAAAACCTGCAACTGGTAGTTTCGGGACTGTATTACTGGACGGTTGAAGATGATCAGGGTAATACGCAGATCGGAAAACTGGTTATCATCATGTGAGCCTCGGTCAACGACGGAAGAGCTGCCCACACCACCCCAGAACAGATAATAGCATACAGCGCAGTAGGGTGGAACCCCTTGGTGTTTTCACCATTAAACAATCGTTGAATGTCAGGTTGCAAGCAACCGTTACCTACAACTGTCGTCTCAGATAACCAATCGTCAGCGAAATCCCCAGACCCACGAACAGTAAAACTCCGCAGGCCCAGAGCAGTGGGTATTCGTACCACCGGGCATACTTGCGTAAATAGCGGTACATAGCAAAGTGCGAGATCACTTTCATTCGATACGGTCGTTTGCTGGTCGATGCGCCGACATGGTGTTCCACGGTCGCTTCCGGATAGTAAAGCGGCCGATACCCCGCCAGACGAAGACGGTGACAGTAATCGACATCGTTGAACAAAATCGGAAACGACTCGTCCATCAGCCCAACCTTTTCGATCACTTCCCGTGGCAGGAGCATCACAGCGCCCATCGGTTGATCGACATGCCGCTCTTCGCGATGATCGAACCAACCCATCCGCCAATGCGAGAACTCACGATGATGGGGAAATATCCGGTCAAGCAACAGCGCCCGATAGAACACATGACGGTAGGTTGGCAGAGCGCGGACAGAGCGATGCGGGCGGCCATCGAAATAGACATAACCGGGGCCGATCAACCCGATCTCAGGTTCGCGCTTGAGGCGCTCTAACAGTCGCAGGGTCGCTTCGGGTCGAAACCTCAAATCCTGGTTCAGGACATACAGGTATTCACCCTGCGCTCTCTGCAAACCGATATTAACCGCTTTGGCAAAACCAAAATTGGCGCCGTTCTCGACAAGACAGGCATTCGGGTAATGCTCTTTGATGAACTCCACCGAACCATCAATTGAGCCATTGTCGATTAAGATCAGTTCGTGAGAGGTGAACTGTAGATTTTCGGTAAGCGTCCGCAAGCAGTCGGGTAGAAATTCCCGACCGTTGAAAACAATAACAATCGCTGATATTTCGGGGCGAGGTTTGGTCATGTCACTCGGTCCAGTATCTTTGCGAATTTGCCAGCCAACGCTTCGGCAGAAAACCGAGTGGCGTACTCGGTGAGCGGTTCAAACTGGTATTGGCCATCGTTGAACTGAGCGATCTGATTGCTCAGTTCAGTTACGGCTCGATCAAGCGAATCACGGTCAAAACAGCAGGCGTTGCCGGTAGGTGTCAGCACTCGGGCGATTTCGCTGTCAGGTTTGGTCCAGGCAAACACCGGGCGGCCGGAAGCGATCAATTCAAATGTCCGACCGGGAAGAAAACCAGGCCCTTCCCGATCCGAAACACCATAGTAAAAAACGTGAGCCGCCGCGAGAATTCGGATTGTATCGACACGCTTCTGCTGTCCCCTAAGATCAGCTTCGATATTCAGACTACGTTCTGCAAGTAAGTGTCTAAACCAATCGGGGTCGATCTGCCCCACCTGAAGAATTCTGATCCGTTTAAGACTTTCGGGGTTGATGTCTCGCAGGCGTTCCAACAAAATTAGTAGTGGCTCCAACTCGCGGGTGTCGTGCTGATGGCCCAACAAACCGATAGTGAATTTCTTGCGGTCCGGTTCAGCACGCCAGGCTTCAGCCAAATCAGGATCATATCCATTGGTCAGGGTCTCCCCCTTACCCAGGTATTCGATAATAGATTGATTAACACCGGTGACCTCCGCCGCGGTCCCGGTGATATCTTGCAGTAGTTGTCGTACCTGCTGTCGTCGAGCTTCGGTGTGAAACTCTTCTTCCGCCTTGTAGATCGTCCAGAAATCGCGCCAGTCGGCGATCAAGGGAAGATCATATTGCTGAGCCAGTTCCATACCAATCAGATGTGATGACACTGGTGGCGAGGTGGAGATGATAGCCTCGTAACTATGTTCTCGACACAGTTTACGACCCAATCGAATTGCCGGGTAGACCCAGCCAACTTTGGAGTCGGGGAAAAACTTACCACTCACTTTGCGACCGCGGCTGATCGTGCCGGCCTTGATTGTGCGCATTCCGAGCAGATATAGCAATCGCTGGGGATCACGCGAACCGGAGCGGAAAATGCGTGACATATCGAGACCATCCAACAGTTCCGGCTCGTAGGCCCGATACAGTACCGGCTTGACCGTCAACACATCGCAATCCCAACCATGATTCGGCAGCCGCTTGAACAGATTCAACGGCCGCCCCACACCACCCAACCCGAGGGGCGGAAAATAGTAACAGATCAGCAGCACCCGTTTGTTCACACGCTTTCCTCCTCCCCCTCCTTACACAGCTCGCGCATGATACCGATTGCCTCGGCGATGTTGTCTTCGAACACCGCTTTCTGCTCAATACGCTCCCGGTTGCTACGGCGCATCAGGGCATGGTCGTCATCGGTTTCGATCAGTTGTGTAATGATCTCAACGAGTGAAGTCTCATGCTCCATATCGAACAAGTAACCCGATTGCGGTGTTACCCATTCGCGCACGCCGGGGATATCACCAACTACCGGGATCAGGCCAAGGCCCATCGCTTCCAACAGCGAAGCAGGAGATGAATCGGACCACGCCGCCGAAAGGTAAACATCATGCTCGGCCGCATAGCGGAGATACTCGGGGCGTATCATTTTGGTGTGGAATTTCAGACGGTCACCCACTAATACCGAAGCGGTAGATTTGAAGCTATCGACTTGACCTCCAAAATCGGGAAAAGTCAACTCTACTCGTCCCCCGTTCACCAAATCGGCGAGCGCACGCACAATGAACATATTGTTGTATACCTGCTCATGTGGTCGTGGAACAATAATACGAAGCGGCTGTTGGAGATTTTCGCGATCAGAAAAAAACCGGAGACAATCTTTTTCCAGTCCCCAAGTAATTGTACGTCGTGATTTCAATCGGCCGATACGGGCGGCTTCGTCGAGCAGGAAATCAGAGTCGCCAACCACAACATCAGCCCGCTCAAGTGCCATCCTGGTCTTGCGACGGTGCGGGAGTGATTTCTTAGGGGCGATCAGGATATCCGATCCCCAGAGATACAAAAGCATCGGGCGGTCAGAACCGCGAAGAGCCAGCGCGGCGAGATGTCCATAACCAGAAGCAAAATGCGGATTTACAACATCGGGACAGAAAGAATCTATAACCGAACGAACCTCGGCGGCGGCCAAAGTATAGTGCAACACTCGGAACGGCCCACGACGCTTGAGTAAGTGATGCTCTATCGAACCTGATTCCAGCGAAACCAGAAGTGTTTCACAGCCCTGCCGCTGAAGTTCAGCCAGATACCGTTCGGTATGAAATGACCGACTGTCGGCGAGGATCAATACTTTCATGGCACGACCACTCACAGCCAACGGCTCCACCATTTCTTATGCTCAAGGCAGTTGTATTCGTACCGATAGCCACCCCATTTCCGCTTGTAATCATCAAGGGTCGATGCGTCCGCAGGAGTAGCACCCAGATTGAGCATGGACAGACCTTGACGAGCTATCTCGCGACCAACCGTAAACGTGATCAACTGGTTTGCTTTCAGAAACGAGAACTGTTTATCAAAGAAAACCTGCCAATTGAGTACCACGTTACTTTCGGTCAGATAGATATGTGACGCCGCCAGTTTGCCTTCGTGTTCACACACTAACCATTTCACACGCGAGTCGGTCATCGACAGTTTGCCCAGTTCGCGATAGAACCCATCCGGGTATTTAGGTTTGCGGCCGTGACGTTTTTCGGTATAGCACATCAAGGCCAAAAATTGATCATAATGACGATTGAGACTGAACACCTCAACCCTGACACCTTCCCGTTCCGCCTTGCGAATTTCAGACCGGAGCTTCTTGTCGGGTGGCTCCCAGTCAACCGACCGGATATCCACGACCAATGTAGCGCCTTTGCGAATTGCCAGTCGGGCGGGATCTGCGAACTGTCCGAAATAGTCGTTCAAGTAGAGTTTGGCGTAACCGTACTGAACCAGTCCAGCGAGAATCTTTGCAGAAAGTACGGACGCATCATCAGGTGTCCCCTGTGGGTGCAACAGTGGCGCGTAGAGACCGTCCGGCATCGCCTGAAAACGTGTAAGAAAACCACTTCCGAATTCTATACCCGGCAGGATGGCCACCGCTCTATCGTTTTCGGATGCCATCCAGTAAACCGGCTGACCACCCAGAGTTTCCCACAGACGCATAAACGGTCCCGAACCAAACAGACTGCTTCGGTTGACCCAAACCGCTGTCGATGACGGCAGTTCCCCGACCGGACATCTGGTAATCATCATCAGTTTCGTATCAACAGGAACTTGCCCCGCCCGCTCCGTCCTTCGGCATTAGTCAGAACAAAAAGATAGACACCGGAAGCGACCGATTTGCCGTGGTCGTTGCGTCCATCCCAAACCGGCTCGGGCCGATCGGCAACCAGCTCGCCCGCAACATTGAAAATGCGTAGTACCGCTTGTTCGGCAAAATTGAAACTGAGTCTATCACCGAGTGAATTGATTATATACGGATTTGGAAAAGCATAGACCGAATCAAGACTCTCAGTCGGGCGACCTATCGTTGATTCAACCACCGACAAACCGGTCTTGGTCGCCACATACATATCGCCGCTGTTTGGGTCAAAAGTCAGATTGAATACATAATCGTTGAGCAGACCGCTGTTGGCGGTCGTGAACCCTTCGGCCTCACCAGTGAGAGCATCAATTCTAACCAACCCGTTCTTGACCCCGACCCAGACGTTACCCCGACCGTCAAATTCTATGGCCGTTATGTCGGGGCCAAAACCGGATGGCAAGTCAACCTCGACAAACATCTCAAAGCCGGGATCAAACCGCGAGATACCGTAATTGGTCCCCACCCAGAGTTCGCCCTTGGGTGAGAATCGCACAACTCTAATTACATCGGAGATTATCCGATAGCGGAAATTCGATTGAGCTTGATAATAATGAATCAGGTTGTCATCGGCCGGATCAAACGGGTCCGCACCGTAGTAGTAGTAATAAACACCATTGAGACCTGAGCCAACCGCCACTGCTTGTTCGTAAGTGTCAACGCTGACCATCTGCTCGCCGTTGATCCCATCGGAGACACCTAACGCCATCCAACCATCGATATTGTCCATGCGGTCCAGGTCGGCAATCACCAGCCGGGTGCCGTCGCGCGGTTCAAAATTTACACCAAAAAAGTAATCGTCCGTGACTTTCACATCGTAGCAGACAACATAGCCGGAGCCAGGCGTACCAGCTTCCTGAAAAGTTGAATTGGTAGTCGTAAATTGCACCACTGTGTCGCCCACTCGCGACATACCGGCACCGAAGGTTCCAACATAGAACTGTCCATACCGGTCTGACTGCATCGCCAGCGCACCGGAGCTGATAGTTGTTGGTCGAGATAGCCACTCGCCCGAATACCATTCATAAGGTCCCATTGTGCGAAACAGAACAGCCAGTAAACCATCGGGTGTCACGGCGACATCGGCGACATCGTTATCGGGTAGTCCGGTATAACCATACTCGATGTTTCCATCGTGGAATATTCCTCCACCGACAGCACCCATCCAATGGTGACCACCATACGTGGTACCACTTTGTGCGCGATATGTCAGGTTCAGCAGACTGGACGCCACACCATCGACCACGACACCAAGACCAACATCGGAATAGATAAACAGCGAATCGCGCTCAAGGTTCAACTGATGCACTTCAGTCGAACCGGGATAAGTCATCAGCGCCAGACTGTCCGCGACCGGATCAAGTCGGAACAGACCGGTTTCGGCCCCAATATAAATATGGCCCTCAAACCAGCGCACGGCGCGGATGTTTTCGGTTCCCAGTTCGGGATACTCATCCATACCGTAGCCGTGCCAATTCGCGGGCGATTTCAAAGTGGCGAGGTTACTCCGATCAGCGCCAGCCAGACCGGCCGAAGTAGCCAGCCAGATACTGTCGCCGTGCAGTTCAATATCGTATACTGTCGGTGCCGGGTTTAGGTCGTCAAACAATTGAAACGCATCCTGGATCTGACCACCATCGTTGACCTTGGAGAATAGAATCAGCCCCTGATCCGAACCGAGCCATAGATAATCACCGTCATCACACACACATATGAGACGAAACGGGTCACCGTTATTGTCGATAATTGGGTAGCGCTGAGAAGCAAGGCCGTCAAATCGGATCAGCCGACCATTGCCGGTTATCCATTTCTGACCATCGTTGTCTTCGATGATATCAGTCAGGTCAGTCGTACCGAGGCCATCAAGATTGGTGTACTGGACTCCGGGTAGCCCCGGATTAGTGATTGCCAACAGGCCGCCGGATGTGGCTACAAACAGGGTATCGTTGATCACCCGCATACGACGAGCATCGTCAAACGAAGTCAAACTCCGCCAATCATAAGCCGAAACTGATTCACCAATAACCAGTCCCGCCAATACAATCGACAGAATCAGCCAGGTTTTCTTGCAGAATGAAATCTTACTATAATCCATCGGTAAACCAATATAGCGACCAGTCCAAGCGATATCAACAACGAGACCAACCCGATCAGATCGCCGGTACGAGTGAAAATCGAATAGCCATCGAGAAGATTCACTCGACCGCTCAAGACGGCGACTTCGTCAAGCGGCAGTTCGTAGCGAACCCGACCGTAGCCATCAACTATGTAACTCAATCCCGAATTTGCGGCTCGTACTCCCCAGCAACGATTCTCAACCGCCCGCGTGACAAACGCCTGCGAGTGCATATGAATTCCCAGCGAATGCCCAAACCAGGTATCGTTGGTGATCTCAACTATGTAATCCGCACCATCTAATATCATCTGCCGCACATACTCCGGAAACGTGACCTCGTAGCAGATCAGCGGAGCAAACAGGTTACCTCCAGCCTCAAAAGGCCGTGCCGGGCACCGGGGGGAAAATCTGACCAGAACTGAACATCATAGGTCTCGATAAAAGTCAGGTACTCGGTCAGAAATTCTTTGCGCAAAAACGGTAGTTGGTCCTGGTATGGAACCTGCTCGGTAAACGGTACCAGTTTGACCTTGTCATATCGACCGACCATAACTCCTGTTGAATCAAACAGATAGGCGGAATTGTGGTGCGCCACATATTCGCCACGTTGTGAAGCGCCCAACGCCCCGACCAGATGCGCCGCACCGGTCGCACGAGCAATCTGACTGATTTTATGGCGATGCCGAACTTCGTGAGACATGAATCGCAGTGCCGACAGTTAAAGCCACCCCCGCCGCCCCCGCCACCCCACCA
>JAGGTI010000020.1 GCA_021163775.1 Candidatus Zixiibacteriota bacterium | reverse complement strand
GGGCTGGTTTCGACCTACTATGCTAAAAATGGCAAGAGCACAAGGCTACTGCCCTACAAGAACTGGTATACAATGGCGGAACCACCAAGGGGTTCCACCCTACAAGAGCCGGCAAACGTCACGCCCCGAGTAGGCATGACCTACAAAAACCGGTACCCCACCCAGAGCGATAGCGGCGGGTGGGCAGCCACAGCTTGCCGTGGGATCCGTTGTGGTGGCGAACATTACCGTGCCCGGCCGATGTCCACATCGGCCGTTGAAAGAGGCATCACATGCTTGATGAAAATGTCATTATCGAACTGGTCGAGCGAAAAGTAATCTCTGACACTTTCCGCCGCCTTATGCCTGAGAAAAAACTCCAGATATACCGGGCGGCCACACACCTGTTCGGAACCTACGGCTACGATGGTCTCTCGGTCGATCGAATTTGCCGCGAAGCCGGTATATCCAAAGGTTCCTTCTTTCAGTATTTCGAATCGAAAAGCTACCTGCTGGAGTTCACGATCCTGATATTCGATGACGACCTTGCCAAGTGGGTGGAAGAACTACGCCGCAACGAGACGGTCGCGCTGGCCCGCAACCGTCTCGCATACCTCTACGACGCACTGGTAGTCAATGCCAAGATCCACACCTCAGAACAACGGTTCTTTCTGTTCGTAACGCACGGCCTCGACCATGCCGGGGTAGTACTGGAAGGTGTTAACCTGGAACGACATTTCCGGACATACATTGATGAAATCGTTACGCGTGGTGTGGAGACAGGCGAGATTAGAGGCGATGTTGAAGTCGATCTGACCGGATATTTGGTATCGATGCTGATTGAGTCGCTATTGCACCGTCAGTTTTCGGGCCGGTTTCTACCTCGCCGCCGCACCGAAGAATACCTGATTTCGTTCCTGTTCGACGGCATCAAGGCGTAATAGCAGGTCAGAATCTGGCCCATCCTGAGCCAGTCGAAGGGCGGGCAGTCTCGACAACGGCAGATGTGGAGAGGCTGCCGGGCACCAATCCCGACGCAAGGGGCACCAGCTATCCATCAGTAGGTCACGCCTACTCGGGGCGTGACATCTTCTTGGCAGGCCTCAAGTAGGCCTGACCTGACCTACTTACCCACACAGTCTAATACAGCCAGTGGGAAATACTGGCCGAGAATCGATATGAACTATTGTCGTTTTGGCTGAGATCATAAACCGTCCAGTCGGTATGCTGTTTATCCCAGGACAAGCTACAACTCAGGGTGGTCGGGATACTAATCCGATAGGTCATGCCGGCGCGCAGTCTGAGGCTCCAGCTACTTTCTTCACGGGGCGGCTCAAAGTCCGGCAATGGGTCGTCACCGATGGCCCGAATGATCTGCGTTCTATTGGGAGTATCAAACGCCGCCGACAGGGTAATGCTGGTTCGCATATCGTAGGTATACTCGGCCTGGGCTGAGAGATAGAGATCATAGTAATCGGTGTAGTCGGTACGCTGGGTTATCTCCCCTTGCTGGTGCGACTCATAGGCGTCGAAAAAGAATTTACCTCCAGCCAGAACATCTAATTGCCACTTCAGGTTCAGCGGTCTGGAATACCTGCCCCGAACAACCAAAGCGGGACTGCTGGAGATACCACTCCAACTTGACGATACGTACTCAATTGTGTCAATATAATTCAGAGTGTCAACCGCACCGGCGCTGTCCGGATGATGGAGCGTGTTCAGCAGATACCGGGTACGGTCTGAACCTGATTGATATTTCCTTTTCGAATAATCAAAACTCACCCCACCGGTTACTGTCCAGCCAAATTGACGCGACTGGCGTTTACCAAAATAATCCCAGACATCCTGAATAAGAAGGTGACCGTACGGGCCTGGATCGGCGATAATTCCAATCTAGTGCAGGTATGATATAATACTATCCAACGCCTCAATTCTATGTAACCGGCTGTCAATAGCATACTTCTGCCGGTATTGATAGACAAGCTCGGTCATAGCCAGCTCTTCATCGTAGCTCGGTTCACGCTCTATCAGGCCGGAGTTTCGCAATTCACCAACTATGTTCATAGCGGTCACGGCGAAACGGCCCTCGTATAGCCGACCCCAGCCAGATGTAAGCTCGGCCCTCAGAGAATGTTGCTTGATATCTGAGTCGGTTTCGGACTGACGCTCGCTGATTGAGGAAAAGACCCACCCTGAGTCGTCAATCTGGATATTGGAATCGAATGAATACGCCTTATCCTCGGGACGACCAGAATAGTTGTAGGCAAAACTCGCGGTTGCTGAAACAAACAGATCTTCCAGAAGATACTGCCCCGCATTTAACGATGGGTTGAAAGCTAAATCATATCGCGATCTTTCATTGTCTCCGACACCATAGCCACTACCATACTGACTGTCCTCGCGGTCATTGAAGGACTCGCTTGAGGAAGCTCTCCCATATCCAGAAACTCCCAGGCTGGCATTGAAAAATCTCGGAATCGTTACATAATCGTAGGTGGTATACGAAGAAAACCTGATATCGCGCGAGTCATCCTCTCTGCTCGAAAGATACTGGTCGTAATATGCCGGTCCTTCCTGGTCGGTCTGGCTACTAAAAAAACCAAAGCCCCCGTCTAACCTCCACGTCATATCGGTGAATTTCTGCGGGATGTAACTGTTGACCTGGAATTGCGCGTTGTCACTCGCGGTTGCGTTAGAACCGGCAAGAAAGAGGGCCACGGTGGCAATCAGTGGCACACAAAAACATCGGGACATAACTACCTCCTGTCGAATAGTATATACATAGTATATATGTTATAGCGAAGCGATTATCAAGAGTTATGAGTTGTATACACAGCAACACCCTATCTTCCCACTCTGCCACAGGTTACGCTAATAGTTGCCGGTCGACCGCAATAATTACTAATCTACCACAATTATTACTGACAGGATCTGTCAGGGGGCAAAATTATATTTATCAAGCAGGTCAAATGTGATATACTTAGGCTCTGCGATGTGGTACTTTTTCGCTACGGAGTGGAATTAAATCGTGATCAAGAAAGGTAAACCGGATATGGCATCGTCCTCAACTAACGCGGGTGACCGCAGTAAAGCGCTCACAGCGGCGCTCAGTCAGATAGAAAAGTCTTTCGGCAAGGGCGCGATTATGCGGCTTGGCGACAACTCGGTTCTGGATATCGAAACTATTTCCACCGGTTCGCTCGGGTTAGACCACGCGCTCGGAGTCGGTGGTATTCCGCGCGGTCGAGTGACTGAAGTTTTCGGCCCTGAAGCCTCCGGTAAAACCACATTGACGCTACACATAATCGCCGAGGCCCAGAAAGCTGGCGGGCAGGCGGCGTTTATCGATGCCGAGCACGCGCTCGACGCCCAGTACGCACAGGCGTTAGGTGTCAACACCGAAGATTTGCTTGTAGCCCAACCGGATAGTGGCGAACAGGCGCTTGATATCACCGAGACTCTGGTCCGCTCCGGCGCACTGGACATCATTGTCATCGATTCTGTAGCGGCGCTGACACCCCGCGCCGAAATCGAAGGTGACATGGGCGACTCGCACATGGGTTTGCAGGCGCGGTTGATGTCTCAGGCACTGCGCAAACTGACCGCAATTACCGCCAAATCGCACACCTCCATTATCTTCATCAACCAGATTCGGATGAAAATTGGTGTTATGTTTGGCAACCCGGAAACGACCACCGGCGGCAATGCGCTCAAATTTTATTCAACGTGTCGTCTTGATATTCGGCGCATCGCGGCAATCAAAGACGGTCAGGAAATTATCGGCAACCGTACCCGTGTTCGTGTAGTCAAAAACAAAGTCGCACCGCCGTTCCGTGACTGCGAGTTTGATATCATTTATGGCCAAGGCATCTCGGTCTACGGTGAACTTCTTGATATGGCGGTCGAGCAAAATATAATTGAGAAATCCGGCTCCTGGTTCAGCTACGAAGGCAACCGGCTCGGACAAGGACGCGAAAATGCTCGACGGTTCCTGATGACCAACCAGGAAGCCTTTAACGAGATTATGGTCAAGATCAAGACCGATCTGGATATGCTTGAGGGCGCCCCTGAAGAAACCCCGGTCAAGTCCGCCGAACCGGCCAAAGAAGCATCGTAGGCGGACACAGGTAGCGAGGTTTATTCAGATGAGTGTGGATACTAAGCAGGCTCTTAGTCGTCTCATAAGTTTGTAGGTCGGAACCCCTTGCGGTTCCGACATTGTTGTGGTGTTGGGTGACCCTGCCCGATACCCGGTGAACGGTATTGTAGGGCGGATCCGTCTTCGAATCCGCCATTTGTTTTAAGGTGATGTCGGATCTCTCTGCTTGATGCCTGTAACCAATGTCAGCCTTCCGCATAAAAGCGACCATAATGGTCCATATAGTTCACGAAAACGCTTGCGAAATATTCAGCAACCTATTATCTTTGTTGCTGTAGGTCAGCTTGGGTAACCGCCGCAATACTCAACTCAAGCCTTGGCCGAAAACAGGTTACACGAGCGTAATATTTGCGCTAAAATGGGAACTATGTCGATGAAATTATTGTTTTGGATTTTGAACTGTCGAGGCAGTCATTGGAACGAGTCGGAGGGTCGAGCTTATGCCTGACCAGATTACACGACCGACCAATCGACGCCGGCAGTTTGAGGCCGAAGCTTTACCTCATATGGACGCATTGTTGCGCACGGCATTGAGGATGACCAAGAACGCCAGTGACGCCGACGATCTTGTTCAGGAAGCGATGATCAAAGCTTACCGGTCCTGGGACAAGTTTGAGCTTGGTACCAACTGTCGAGCCTGGCTGTTCAAAATAATGACCAATTTGTTCATCAATGAATATAGGTCAAAATCGCGAACTCCGGTCTCGCTTAGCGTGGATGACATTGATGACAGTTTTCTTTATGGGCAACTGTCTATGGCCGGGTCACAGCGGACCCCCGAAGAAGAACTATTTAACCGAATACTGGATGACGATGTTAAGAATGCGATTGCCGAACTTCCGGAAGACTATCGACTGGTGGTAGTGCTTTCGTTTGTTGAAGGTTTTTCGTATCAGGAAATTGCCGATATTGTTGACCTGCAGTTGGGTACAGTCAAATCACGACTGCACCGTGGGCGTAAATTATTGCAGAAGAAACTTTATGACTACGCTGTAAAGAACGGATATCTCAGGAATCAAACTGAATGAACTGTCAGGAAGCACTAAATTTACTATATGATATAGTCGACAACGAAGCATCTGAAGTCGACGTACAAAATGTCCGGGAACATCTTAAGAATTGCGAAGATTGCGATGGCGTTTATCGATTGGAGCAAACGGTCGACGAATTGCTTCGTGCCCGGCTGGAAAACCCATTAGCCACTCCACAACTTGCATCGTTAAAAACCAAAGTTCTCGGTCAACTTGACGAGATCGACTGCGAGTAGCGGCTGTAGGTTGTCTGGTCACGCTACACCCCTTTTAATCAATCAACCCCAATATCTTCAAGCAATTCTCTCCCACTATTTCTTGTTGCACCCGTACAGTGATACCATAGCTTGGTTGGCATGATACGTGCTGGAAGCCTGTTGTTCATAGCTGTTCTGCTCATCGCTTTGGAAAGCCCTGCTCACGGCGAGTTGTATATGAACAGCGCTCGTATTGAATGTGTACAGCAAGCGTATAAATATCTATTCAACGATCGGTTTGCTGAAGTAGATTCCATATATGCAATCTGGATAAAGGAGAATCCGGAAGATCCTCTGGGCTACGCATTCCGCGCCGGAGCGCTATTTGCGGAAATGTCGGACAGGGAGGAGAATCTTCATGAAGAGCAATTTCTGAGTTTTCTCGACTCAACGAAAATTTTAAGTACGCAAATCATCGACACCTGTGATGCAACCACTGCCGCCTGGATGTACCTCTTTCTCGGCCACGCTAAGGCTTATCGATCACTCTGGGAGTCGCGGTTTGGGTCGTTAATGACTGCGCTCCGGCAGGGTTTATCGACAATTGACAAATACGAAGCCGGGCTTGCCGCCGATCCCTCACTGTACGATCTCTATGCTGGTTGCGGATCATATCACTACTGGAAATCAGCAAAAGCCGGAGTGTTAAAATGGGTTGGCATCTTCAATGATGAGAAAGATAAGGGTATCGCCGAATTGTACCTTGCGGCTGATTCTTCACTGGTACACCAGGAGGTAGCTTTGTCTGCCTTGATCTGGGTCTGGCTTGACCGACGTGAGTACGATTCCGCGGCCGCCCTGGCCGAGCTGTTTATAGAGCGCTACCCCGAGGGGAAAACCTTTCGCTGGCCATTGGCACAAATACTGTTTCGGCAGGGAAAATACGAACAGGCCGCCGCCGTGTATGGTGAGATTCGTGCGTTGTTGCAATCCTCACCCGGTAACTATTACAATTTGATTCAGTGTGATTACTACGTTGCCCAGTGTTATAGTTGGTCAGAACAGTCGACCCGAGCCATAGAGATTGCCCGCGGTATAAAACATTACGAGGAGTTTATCCCTGATGCTATCGTCCGACGCCAAAGTGCCAAACTCAATTATTTGGGACGACTGGCTAAGCGACGAAACCAATAGTTAATTATGTCTGCTCGGCATTAGCCCGGGATTCTTCGTCCAATCGGCGACAGCCTTCCATCAGGAGAGCATCGTTGTCGGCGTCGTTGTTAGGCTCTGGCAATTTGTCCGAATCGACCGGTCGCACTGTCCACTGACCCGTCTTCCAGGTAACGCCATCGTAAAATGCCTCGGGACCTTTCTTATCGTCGTCGCCCTCGGCGTAGACAATCTTGCCCTTATCCAAATACATAACTAACTGACCCTCGTCAGTCGTTACTTTAATGCGAGCCGTCTTGCCACCCGGCCCCATTGCCTGTAGCAAGTCGACCAGATTGATATCCTCGAGGTTGCCGGAAGTCACTCCCTGGTCGGGCTTGACCAGCTCAGGCATATCGGTATCTGCCTTTTTTGCTCGCAACTTTTGTAGTTTGACAACCAGCAAGTCGAGCGAATTTTCAATCGGGATGATATCTTCGAGGCCCTGTTTCAGCATATCAGCCAACTCTGCTGTTGCCTGATTACCGGCTACCAGGAAAGTCGGTACCTTGTCAATCTCAACCCCTTTCTTGGTGAGGGCGCTTATCAACTGGCGCGACTTTGAAGCGTGACCTTCCTGAAGCAGGATGATCATGTTCGGACACGATCGTTGATACATATCAACAAATGTATCAACTTCGGTCAACGACACAGGGCGGAAACCTTCCTCTTTGAGACGACCCGCTATTGCTATCAGGTAATCATCGTCTTTGCAATACATCAATATCTGGTTAAAAGCCGTATCGTGATTGGTTGGCTCCACCAAAATTTCTTTTTCGATCAACTTGATGAATGCCAGGGTTACTTCTTTGAGAAAGAGCTTTCCGTTCAGAGAAATCAGGTTGTTCCGAACCTGGTCGAATTTGTCCAGCGACATCCGCTTATCAAAGGAAGCGTGTTCGCAAAAAACATCGACTATCGTAAGAATGTTGCCTCCCAAATTCTCGATCGGAAGACGTTTGGTGTATTTATCTTTCAGATCGATATACATCGCCTTGAGCATCCCTATCACCAGCGGCGGAAAATTCAGGGAATCAAGCAGTTTTGCGGTCATCTGTACCCGGGTACGACAATCGGGCGCGGATTTTGATTCACCGTAGTAGTAGCGTGAGATATCATGCAAATAGGCGGCGTTGACCACACTCAACCGATCTTTGGCTGGTAAACCGATCTCTCGACACAGTTTATCCACATATCGGCCCATTATCGTGGTATGGCTGTCAGATACCTGGTTCCGTGAGGCCAGCAGAGTTGTAAACAACTCCATATTCTTTTCAAGCAGGTTGCCCGTCTGATTATACCCGCTTTCCTGCAACAACATCCGCCCGGCCGATTCATAATACCTAACGATCGTGCTCGGTGACACTTTACGTAGGCGATCAATCAAGTCAATGTAGTCACCCTGGACAGTATCTCGAATAAATACAGCGTAAAACTTCTGTTCCCCGATGAAATCGATAGCATCATCGGCACTATCGGTCCAGATAACAATGTAACCCTCTTGCTCCAGAGCCGTGGCCATCGAAAGGTCCGTCTGCCGATCATCACTAACCACCAGTACCGCTTTGCACGCTTGATCCTCGATCTCGATGTCGTCATCAAAATCCTCCGCGTTCCGGTCAGAAGCATCGCACTGGTCGCAAACTTCATCGCTCTCACCAGACGCAATATAATATTTGGCGATAGCCGCCCGCAACGACATCTCGACCGCCACAAACAGCCGGATATTCTTGTCATGGGCTACGAACAACAATTCGTCGAGCAGACTCTCATCGGTAGGATTCTCACAGGCCACATTCAGGGTATTGACATTCTGATCGTACTCAAACGGGATGACGGTTCGAGCGGTAGCTACTTCGGCAGGTATGAGCTGAATCACCTCGGGTGGAATCTCAACCTGTGAGAGCAACACTGATTCGCAATCGAACTGACGGGTCAAAGCGCGCAACAATTGTTCTTCGGTGACAAATCCAAGACGGATAAGGTGTGAACCTATGCGCCCACCGTGCTCACTCTGGTACTCCAGTGCCTCTTTGATCTCATCTTCTGATGCGACCCCTTGTTGCAACAGGATCTCGTCAATGCGTAACGTGTTGTTGGCCTTGCTCATCTTCTCCGGCTATCCTGTTTCAATTCTCATGAGTTGGTTCGAGGGGGAAAATTCACCCTCACCAATCAACCAATAGCGCCACCATCGGATACTTTTGGCCTATTACTCTAATAGTCGGTAATTTTGGCAACTACTCCACCGGAAAAACCTGTTCGATTATTGAACAGCATTTTTGCAACCCCAAGCCGCAAGATTAGTTGCTACCAATGACCGTTTGCTATACTCTTAGGTGTATGGACGACAAACGTCGTGAAACCGAAATTAAATTGACCGCCGAAGTAAGCTGTGCCGGTTGAGCTTCCAAATTAGGGCCAAAGTTTTTGGCCGCTACTCTCAAGGGATTGCCACAATCGACTAATCCTGATTTGCTGGTCGGCTTCAACCAGGCAGATGACGCCGGGATATTTCGCCTTGATGATCATACTGCTTTGGTTCAGACGGTTGATTTTTTTCCGCCAATTGTCGATGACCCGTACGCATTTGGCCAGATTGCCGCGGCTAATGCGTTGTCGGATGTTTTCGCGATGGGTGGTCGGCCGCTGACTGCGCTCAATATCATTGGTTTTCCGTCCGCGACCATGCCAGGTTCAATTCTGGCCGACATCTTGCGCGGTGGCAACGACAAAATCGAGGAGGCCGGCGCAGTCGTGGTTGGTGGCCATTCGATCAAAGACGACGAATTGAAATACGGTCTTGCTGTCACCGGAATAGTGGATCCGGCCAAGATAGTGGCCAACTCCGGGGCGAGGCCGGGAGACAAGTTATTCCTGACTAAATCGCTCGGTACGGGGATTATCACCACCGGCATCAAGCAAAAAATTGTCGACACCGATCTGGCCCAACTGGTGATCGACCAGATGGCGGCCCTCAACAACCGAGCAACCGAGTTAATGCTACAGCACGATGTCCACACTGCCACCGATATCACCGGATTCGGGTTACTCGGCCATGCTCTTGAGATTGCTGAGGCTTCCGGAGTCAGTTTGCGGCTATTCGCCGACGCCTTCCCGATCCTGCCGGAGGCGCTACGGTTAGCAGGCGAAGGGGTCAATCCGGGCGGCGCGGGCGACAACCGGAGTTTCGTTGAAGACAGAGTCGCATTTGAGGCCGGTATCGACCCGAATCTCCAGCAGGTTCTCTACGATCCGCAGACCTCGGGCGGGCTTTTTATCGCCATTCCCGCCGACCGGGCCGATGAATTCAGCCGTGCACTGGAGCAGAGCAACCTCCCCTCGGCTGTTGTAGGCGAAGCCCTCCCATCCGGCAAGACGCCGTTGAGCGTGAAAAATTCTGCCTGAATCTATTCAATTTCTGGCACTTTTCAGCTCGTTAGGTGTTATACATATATAGTTATTATTGACTGCTCGACCAGTCCCTGGCACATTGGATGTACTTAGAGGCCATTATGGATATTGGATTGGTATATTCAGAGAACGATCCGCGACAAACTGAGACACGGGATTTTCTGCGCGAGTTCATCAAGAAACACGGTGTGAATGCGACAATCTCGGAAACCAGGAAAAAAGTCGCATCCCCCACGCTAGTCATCAACGGCGAGGCGCTAAAAGACATGCGTCAAACGCCACGCAAGAAGAACGCACCGATGTTTCCCGGTGTGAAAGAGATTGCGGCCGCCCTCGAACACCACCTCTGGAGTCTGTAGCATTTTATCAAAAACATTAATTTACAATGTCGGAACCACTAAAGGGTTCTGCCCTACGTTGCTAAAACCCTCGCTTCTTCTCTGTCACCCTCCGCGAAGGCGGAGGGCCCATGTCCACTCGCGTTTCACCAAAGATATAATCGTGTTCTTAAGAGAAGAGTTGATTTACAATGTCGGAACCACTAAGGGGTTCCGACCTACTATACTTCAACAATTATTCGTCAGAGGGGCAGACGAGGGCGTCTGCCGCCCACAAACACGAGGACGTACACCACGCACAAAATGACAGACATAACAAAGAGCGCGCGGGAGAAAACCCACGCGCCCATGTTTAAGAATCTCAATCAACGCGCCGTTAGACGAGTTCCGGTTCGAGTTGCGGTTCCACAGAAGTAGCCAGGTGGCTGACATCTGACGTAACCTTACCTACATTCAGGAATATCAGCAGATTCTTTTCCAGCTTGGCAATACCTTCAATGTACTCTGAATCAATTGAGCTTACAATTTCAGGTGCCGGTTCGATTGTAGATCGAGGAATCTTGATAACTTCCTCAACCGAATCAACAATCACACCAACCACATCACCACCAACATCACATACCAATATTCTGGTAGACTTGTCCCATTCAAGTTCTTCGAGACCAAACTTCTTCCTCAAATTGATCACCGGAATGACTTTGCCACGTAGATTTATGACCCCCTCGCAATAGTGAGGAGCTTGTGGCACTTTGGTGATCTCGACCATGCGGTTAATTTCCTGGACTTTGAGAATCTCAACCCCAAACTCCTCCTGCCCCAATCGAAATGAAACAAGTTGAATGAGTTCAACCGCTTGTGCCTTTGATGCTTCTGCTATTTCCATAACATCCTCGTTTCAATTATGTTAGCATATTTACTATGCTTCTTCGGTTTGGGCCTGAACGGACTCAGCATTACTGCTAACCTTGAATCTCCTAACGATTTCCTGCAAGCCTTCAGCGTTACGACTCAATTCTTCAGATGCCGTCGCCGCTTGTCCAGCACCTGCCGCCGATTCCTTTGTTGCTGTGGCAACCTGCTCGATGTTCTTGGATATCTGTTCAGCTGCCACTGATTGCTCTTCCGAAGCCGTGGCGATCTGCTGTATCATATCCGCAACCCGCTGAGAACCAGTAAGAATCTCGCCCAAGCTGTTCCCGGCTTTGTCAGTCAATTCGCGCCCAGCGTCAACCTCTTTGATACCGGTTTCCATTGAAGCAACAGCATCCTGCGTTCCAGATTGGATACCCTTGATCATAGTGGTTATTTCGCCAGTAGCTGTGGCGGTACGTTCAGCAAGTTTACGAACCTCATCGGCCACTACCGCGAAGCCACGACCCTGTTCGCCAGCACGGGCCGCCTCAATAGCGGCGTTTAGAGCAAGCAGGTTGGTCTGATCAGCGACATCATCAATTACACCAATAATTTCGCCAATTTGATCAGCTGAGGTAGCTAACTTGTTGATGTTCTTGGCGGATTCGCCAACAACAGCCGCGATCCGGTTCATCCCCTGAATAGTCTCCTGAACAACCTGACCACCTGTGGTCGCGGCATCGGAAGACTCCTTGGAACCCTTGGAAGCTTCGCCGGCGTTCTTGGATGACTCAACGATTGTTGCCGTCATTTCCTCCACAGCCGCTGTTACCTGTACAACTTGCTCTTCCTGGTTCTGTGCTCCTCTGGAAATCTGTTCAGCGGCTGAAGAAATCTCAGCGGCGGCAGAGGCAACTTCACTGGAACTGCCACCGAGCTGAGTAACAATAGCACTCAGGTTAGTGATCATCGTCTGGAACGAGTTGCCCAGCACATCCTTCTCCGATTTAGGATCGACTTGAACCGTCAGATTATTCAAAGCGATCTGCTCGGCCGCTCTAGCCAATTCCTTCATGTACTCGATGAGCTTACGGAAGGCATCCGCCAAAGCTCCAATCTCGTCCTTGGACTGCAGGTCGATAGTATGATTGATATCACCCAGAGCAATTCCCTGCGCTACGTTCGCCATATCTGAAATAGGTTTCGAGATACCACGCGCAATAACGAATGCAACAAAGACACCTATGAGAAGAGCACCGACGACAAAACTGATCGCCATGGTAATGGCCAAAGATGCGGCGTTTTCCATTTCGGCTTTCTGCCCCTGACGGAGTTCATCCAGATTCGCGACGATCTCCTGACCTGCTGTGACCATCTGTTCTTCACTTATCAACTGTTCTTCATAAATGCCTCGATAGGTCTCGAAGCCACCCTTGTATTCGCCTATAGCTACGATGATAGCGTCCATCTGATCAAGATTTGCTTGCTGTTTCATCTTAGCTCTGGTCGTATTGCACTGTTCAACGAATTCATCAATCTTTGCCAGCACAGCCTCCGCATATTCATCGTTTTTGCGAATAATCCAGTTCTTCTCAGCCTGTCGGCACTCCAGCATATACCTGATCAGCCGGGTTCCATCGCTAGCTTTGCTCCAACGATCCGCGAGTTTTTTATGAGTTTCTTGTGCCAGAAGTTCTGCCTGCATTTGATCCCTCTGGCTATCCTTCAATGCCACGGATTCCTCATTGACTATGCGAGCCGATGCTAGCATAGTCTCCATAGCGGCGGCGGCATCGTGGCGGAGTTTGACCCAGCTATCGAAAGCGGTCTCGTATACCTTCATGTAATCGTAAGTCGTCTCAATGGCCTTAATATCAACAGGATCCTCAAAGCGTGCCTTCAAATTATCAGCCAGTTCGTATATCTTGGCCGAAGTCTCATGCACCCGATCGACGTACATCATGTCATCGCGCATGATGTAGTTCTTTTCCTGTTGACGGCAATCCTTGGTCCATTTGATCAGTCGGTTAGCGTCATCGGCGTTAGTCACCCTGTCGTTAACCGTGGTCAGTCCATCCCAGCCGACATAACCAATGGCCATAGCCAGAACCAGCACAACTCCGAAGCCGATGTACAGCTTCTTCGCGATTTTGAGATCTTTCCAACTCATCTCATCTCTCCTTCATTATGTGTTTTATTATGTTCATTTATCTTTATCAATGTCTATCTGTCTTCAAACCTGCCATTTCCCCCTCATCCACCCTACGATATTAAAACGCCACTTGAACGTTGATGAGGAACTCATTGTTATCTATCGGCACTCCCTGTTCCGAATTCAATTCATAGTTCAATTGTATTTTGGTGTATTTTTTATCGATGTATAGGTTTGTTCCCATAGTCAGCCGGTTAACTCGGTCGTTGTCGGTGTTCACGTCGGAATCATACTGCTCATAGCGAGCCAGCAATTGCAGTTCCTTCAGGAAACCCAAACCGATATCAAACGAGTGCCCGCCCCAGACATACCAGCCGCGGCGCTCAGTGTCACCGCGCTCAGAGTGGATATATTCCGCTTCCACAATTTCCCGGTGCCACTTCCAGGTCAGGGAACCTCCCATATCAAGAAGATCTTCCTTGATCGAGTCGTCCTCATTGGTTTTCCCTGCATACACGTTCGGTGACAGCGTGAACATGCTGGCCAGTCCGACTTCCAGACGCGCCACAAAGTTTTTGTGGTTATTGGCGTCCGACGTATTGATCCCCGAACCGTTGAACAGGCCAGTGGTCAATTTCAGAGA
>JAGGTI010000059.1 GCA_021163775.1 Candidatus Zixiibacteriota bacterium | reverse complement strand
GACCAGGATCAAACCCACCACTACAGAGAAACCAGTAGTGGTTAGGTAGAAGGCGAGCGTTTTGCCACCGGTACAACCGATAGTACGCACATCGCCGAGCGAAGTTACCCCGACGATCATCGATGCTACCACTAGTGGTATGACGACCATCTTGAGTGAGTTCAAGAAGAGCGTACCGAGGAACTTAATGCTCAACATGAAGTCGCCTGCCCACAAACCACCGATAAGGCCGAGGGCCGCTCCCGCAATCATAGCTATCAGAATGATGTTGCCTGTGCGTCCGGTCATGCTCGCTTTGTCCTTTCAGTCGTGTAGCGGATACTTTACTGAGTATAACCAGTTGTTGTCACTCGCACAAAATAATACTGGCAATTTGGAAAATGCGGAATGTGTGAAACGGTCAGGTGGCTCAGTCGAATCGGTCAATCATTTGGTCACCAAGGGTGCAGAGACCGTCAGATCGGTACTTCGATGAAACTTGCTGGAGGTCATCAAGCCAATAGGCACTATCGTCACGACGAAAAACCATCAATAGCCCTTCGTTCTTTGGCTCTCGGGCGCGATGATAGCGAAGGTAGATGTGATCCCGGTCCAGACCAACCATGGCTATCTTGCCCAGGTCGTGGGACATTATCAGGCTGGCGCGTTTGGCCAATCCGCAGACCATAGCTTTGGCCCGTTCCAGGGCATGGTATGATTCCACCAGCGTTAGCGCGAACGGTAAGTTACCCTCGGTTGGTCGACCCTGGAAAAAGTAATATGGCGGTACGCCAGCTACGGCTAATTGTTGCATTAGTTTGGCCAGGACAGTTGGGCGATGGTTGATCCCGCGCAATATAGGCGTCTGATTGGCAAGTACTACGCCCGCTTTCATCAATAAGTCGAGAGCGTGCAGTGACACGTCTGTCAGTTCCTGCGGTACATTGAAATGTGTCATCAGGTAGATGCGACCGGTCGGTGAGCTGTAACGCCGGAATAGATCAAGCAGGTCCGGGTCATTGATGATGCGATGAGGATTCACGGCTGGTATCTTACTGCCGATTCGGATGATCTTTACATGGGGGATAGCGCGCAACTGTTCAATGATGTGAGTTAGACGCCGGGTTGAAAGCGTGAGCGGGTCGCCGCCCGATAAGAGCACGTTGTTGATTTGCGGCGTGTGGCGAATATAGTCGATCGCCGGCGTCAAATTGATAGCGGTTTCGTCGTTATCCTCCATGAACAGTCGTTTGCGAAAACAGAAGCGACAAAAAGAGGCACACATTTCGGTGCATAGCAACAAAGCGGTGTGAGGATACTTATGTTGACAGCCGGGGGCAACGTAGTTGGTATGTTCGTTGGATACATCAAGACGCCCGAATTCACGCAGTTCACCAGTCTGGGGAATGGCGATCCGGCGTATCGGATCGTTCGGATCGGACCAGTTGATCAAACTCAGATAATAACTGTTGGTCCGAAATTGATAGCGTTCGACCACCGGAAGTAACTCCCGCTTTTCGGACTCAGGCAACTGCCTTATTGAGTCAAGATTGCGTATGTAAGAAACTCGGGTCATTGAAGCCTTTCCATGCTACCGCCATCAGCATCTATGCTAAACCGAGGTCGTTGCTCGAAAGCGAAAGCCTTGATAATTGTCTCGTGCGAAGTTTGCTAACAAGGCCCAAGGCAGAATTGAAAGCACCAATGTTATGGTGCAGTGCCACATATAGTATATAAGATAACAAATTAAAAGGGATACGTCAAGTCTCTCATTTGACAATCCAGCTGTATATGCTGACTGGTGCCAAGTGAGTGATTATGCGGTGGTTGCGCTGTCACATGTGATGCAATCCTTTAGGTCATGAACTCATTCCGTCTCATGCGGGCCAGATAGTCTTTGAGTCTGGACGTTACTTTACCAGAAAGTAACAAAGTGCCGATTAGTGTCGGTATGGCCATCAGTGCAAAACAGGTATCGACAATGTTCACCACTGTCGAAGTATTTAACCACGAAGCGACCGGTAGGCTCAAAAGGTAAACCCACACATACAGCCCACCAATCTTGATGCCAAGAAGATATTTGGCACATTTGAGACTGTAATAGGAGTACGATATCATAGTTGAGATCGAAAATAGCATTACAACCAACATCAGGACGTATCCACCCAGGGGACCCAGGGCGGACTTGAAAGCTTCAGCCGTCACTCTGACACCGGCGGCATCGCTGTCAAGTTGGCCCTGCATAACGCCAGTACTCATGATGACCAGCGCGGTAAGAGTGCAGACGATGTTGGTATCAATGAACGGTCCGAGCATAGCGATCAGGCCTTCACGTATCGGCTCTTTGGTCTTGGCGGCACCGTGCGCCATCGGTGCGGTTCCGGTGCCGGCCTCATTGGAGAAGACAGCTCGTTTGACACCGGTGCGCATGACTTCTTTCATAGCCATGCCGGCCACGCCACCAGCGACTGCTTCGCCGCCAAAAGCACCCCGGACAATAGTCATTAACAGTTCCGGCACCATTTCAATATTGGCTATGATGATAAAGACAGCCGAGACGAAGTATAGTACGAACATAGCCGGAACTGTTTTAGCTGCTACTTTGCCAACGCGTTTGATTCCGCCGACAATTACAATTCCAACCAGCAGAGCCGCGACAATACCCGTGTAGAGATTTGGTATATCGTAGTCGGCGTTTACCAGTTCAGCTAACTGGTTTACCTGAAACAGAGAGAGACAGCCGATCATCCCACAGATAGCGAACATGATCGCCAATGGTTTGAACCACTTGCCCAGGCCAACTTCGATAAAATACATCGGGCCACCCTGATCAATACCGTTCTCGTCCTTCTTGCGATACAGAATAGCCAAAGTGCAGGTGTAAAACTTGGTCGACATACCGACCAGCCCGGCAACCCACATCCAGAAAATGGCCCCCGGTCCGCCCATTGAAAGCGCAATTGCTACACCCGCAATATTGCCCATGCCAATAGTAGCTGATAACGCCGATGATAACGCCTGGAAATGACTGATCTCGCCGGGATCATCCTGTTTGTCAAACTTGCCGCGCAGAATTTGAATCGTGTGTGCAATGGCTCGGAAGGGAAGAAGTCGCCCTGCGAGAGTGAAATAAAGCCCTGACCCAATCAGAAGATATACTAACCACGGCCCCCAGGCCAAATCAACGGCTGTTGCCCAGAATGAATTGAAGGCTTCCAAAAGTTACCTCGCGGTTGTAATGGGTCAGTTATATACCCAGTGAATCTGTGATAGCGCTTGCAACTCTAATCCGACAATTAACAGAATGAAGTTACTTTTCGCAAGCTCATATCCCTGATGCTGTGTGCCGTGTGTAACCTTAAGTCTGCATATTAGTCGTTGATAATATAATTTCCGGTTGAATAGTTTCGCGCATTTTGGGCATTATGGAAAACCTTGCAATGGTCTCGGTCGATTGTTATTATTGTTTATCGACACAGATTGTGACAAGTGGAACTCAGATAGCTGTACGTCGTCAGACAATTCGGACATCTGTAGTTGAAATCTAAGACACAGTTTGCACTTTGGCAATTGCCTTTTTGTAGTTTCGTTTTCTGGTGTACGTCGTCAGACAATTCGGACATCTGTAGTTGAAATCTAAGACACAGTTTGTGCTCTGGCAATTGCCTTTTTGTAGTTTTGTTTTCTTAGTTTCATCGTTCGTTCTTTGATTCGCTGTCTTTCTTCAATAATCTTCTCCGCCCGCCCATTGACAAATCGGGAGAAATCGGTATATTGTTTCTACAAATCCTATCTCTGGGGTCCTATCATGTTGAAGTCTCGTTTTTTTGTTATTGTCAACGTAGTTGTTTTCGGTCTCTTGGTTGCCGGCCTGTCGGCTCAGGATAACGGTTCCGGGTTGGTTTTCACCGGCTGTCCGCCGTATGTCGAAGGCAACCCTTGCGATTCGATGTTCTACCAGGTGGTGGCGGTCGATATCGGTACCGGCAAGGCTTGTCCGACAGCGAAGTATTTCATCGTCTCCGGTCCGGGTGAAATCAATCAGAAAACCGGGTTGTGGGTGTTTCATCCAGCCAACGAAGACCTGCCGTTGTACTATCGCGAAGAGTTGGAAATTGCGGCCTACAAAGGCAACGACACGACGACCTCGGATGAAAACTGCCGGTTCGAAGTTCGGGCATACGGTCGGTACCCGCGCTTTGCAGGTTACTGCGGAGCGCACATGACCGTTCTTCCCGGCGATACTATGGTAGTGCCTTTGGAAGCCACTGATGCCGACTGGTGCCACGATCCCGAAATTGTTTCGGTCGAGATTAGTCCCGAGCCTGCGGGATTTTTTGAGTTTAGTGCGTTCGACTGGACGTTGACGTTTATCCCCGATCTTGCCGATGAGGGACAAACGTTTGAAGTGGTGACGCAAGCAGTTTCCGGCGGCATGAACATCAGTTGCCGTGTCTTTTTTGATGTATTTGTACCGGAGCCGATCAAGCTGAGGATTTCGATGTCGGAATACGGTCAGATCGAGCCGGGGGATACGGTACGGGTAAATATCGTTCTCGACGAGTGCCCGGTAGAGCTGTCAAGGTTGAATTTGTTGATGGACTTCAATTCGGAACTGCTTGCGTTTGCCGGGGCGGTTCCCGGAGCCGCTTTTTATTCGCCCGATTCCGGATGCGGTTGGCAGGAACTCATTGCCAGAGCTTCACCCACCTGCAGCGAGTATCCCCGGCAATCGCTGTCGCTTAGTGCGGCAACGCAAGGTCATTATCAAGACCCGGATGCTACCTGTTTCCTGCCCGATTCACTTCCGGCGGTATTGGCTACGCTTGAGTTTCGGGTGGCCGCAACGCCCTTACCTGGAGATCAGTTCGCAGATATAAATTTCTATTGGTGCCGTTGCGAGGATAACTACCTCTGGGGTACGACCAGGGATTCGTCATTTACAGCCAGTGCCGCCTACTCGCCCGATGGTCTGCTGATTCTCCCCGACTCCGTACCCGGTTACGCCGGAACCTCAGATGATTGCTTTTTCTATGGTCGTGTGAGTGCCGAGCGGACGCGACGGGTCGAGTATCAAAGCGGGGGTATTCATTTCACGCCGCTGGTAGGCTCCGCGCCGTACTCGGTGCGGCTGGGGATAATTGAAGATCAATTCCAGGGACAGTTCACCGATCTGCCGATTACGCTTGAAGCAACTGACAGTGATCAGGGCTTGAGTGTATTTGATTTCCTGATTGGCTACGACGCCTCAACTCTCGCCTTTCAGCAAGCTTTCGAGGGTAACCTATACGATAGCTGTGGCTGGGAGTATTTCACCTATCGTTACGGCGGTTACTCAGAGTGTGGCACTGCGTGCCCCAGTGGAATACTGCGGGTTTTCGGATTCGCCGAGACGTGCGTAGGATCAGGTCATCCCGGTTGTGACGAGCCGTTCCCCGGCTATGTGCAACCGGATCAATTGCCTATCACTCTGGCCAATTTGCGGTTCCTGGTCAGCAACGACTGGAATCTGGAAGGGCAGTTTGTTCCAATACGTTTCTTCTGGTACGATTGCATCGACAATATTGTGTATAATCAGAATGCAGGCGAAATATATCTCTCGGCGCGGGTGTTTGACGAGAACGATTCGATCATCAGCCGTGAAGCCGAATTTCCGACCTGGTTCGGGGCGCGGGACGAGTGCATCAACTCATTATTGAGTGCCGGCAGATACGCCCGGCGGTATGTTGACTACCACAACGGCGGTATTGGTATTTTCGGTGAAGATCCAATCGACGCCCGCGGCGATATCAACATGAACGGCGTCCCGTGGGAGATTGCCGATGCGGTCATGTTCACTAATTATTTCATTACCGGCCAGATTGTCTTTGGTATTCACGTTGAAGGCTCTATCGCCGCGTCCGACTGCAACGGCGATGGTATCGGACTGAGTGTAGCCGATCTTGTGTATATGGCGCGAGTGACTATCGGCGATGCATCACCATGCGATGATACAGTTCCGTCGGCCAACATCGCCCGTTTCTCCCAGGATCCGAACGGTGTTATTTCGGTGGAAACACCCGATTCGTTAGGTGCCGTGTACTTAGTCGTCGAGGGAAATGTGAGTGTGATGCTGTTGGCTGATAACATGGAAATGATCTATGGCTTGGATTCCGGCTGGACCAGGATTCTCGTGTACTCTTTCGAGGCGAACCAATTCCTCACGGCCGGACCGATCATTGCCATTCCTAACACATCCAGCATTATCGAAGTTAGCACGGCGACTTTCACCGGTTGTCCGGTGGTGTCTTCATTTGGTGGTCCCGCCGATGTCGATGATGACCCCTACAATCTACCAACCGAATTCGCTCTCGGTCAGAACTACCCCAATCCGTTTAACCCGACCACTATGATTGAATTCGATCTGCCCAAATCGTCAGCCGTGCGACTTGAAATCTACAACATCACCGGGCAGAAAGTACGGACGTTGGTCAGTGGTCAGCTTGCGGTCGGACGGCAGTCAGTGGAGTGGGACGGACGTGACACTTCGGGCCGTCGAGTGTCGAGCGGGATTTATCTGTATCGTCTCACCGCGGGTGAGTTCGTCCAGACCCGCAAAATGCTGTTGCTGAAGTAAACGCTGGTTATTGAAGTAGGGCGGAACCCCTTCCCTCTGTGCCACTATCGAATACTATGCGATAGTTCCCAGAACGAGGGCGATTTCAGTGACTGTCATCTACTGGAAGGGGAAATAAAAAAATCGGGGTGAGAGGATTTGAACCTCCACCGCAACGTTGTCTCCCAATAAGTTCCAAGCCCCTGTGCTTGATTTGTGCTATAATTCTGATGGTTATTTGTGTCGATCGTGGACCTTGAAAAGGCCTGAATAATAGGGAGGCTACTTCTGTGATCTCATATCGTGGTTAATGCATAAGGCCGTGGCTTGGGTAATTGATATTGGCTGTGAAGTCAGACATATTGTCGGCAGATATTAACAAGTGGTGACACTTTGTCCGACTTTGATTATCCCTGTCAAGTCAAGTATCGTACAGTGAACTTCAAATTATCAGCTATTATTGTCTTTCGCATATCTGCCTGTTTCGTAATTGTTATTCTTGCAATGTAATCGTTTTTCTCCTTTGGCCACATATCTATTAGATCATACAGATGGAGGAGATTTGGTTTGGTGATATTACCCAATCGGGGTATGTTTGTACCTAAAACAGGTACAGGGGACGACTCATAATTACGGCCCCCTTTCCAGGAGAGATTTAGATGAATTCACCCAGTATTTGGATTTTCTCACGGATGCCTTGAAAATAACTTGACAATATTACAACTCCGAGTTACAATAACACTACAGACAAGGCATTATAACGAAACGGAATTGCATGGCCGGGATATCGCCACGTGAAGTAGAACTCATCGCCTCAATCAGCGAAAAAGGCCTCACGGTTTTTACGTTAGAGGAGGCTTCTATGTTGATGGGAGTCAACAAGGCTACCATCGTCAAACTGGCAAACAATCTGGTCAAGAAGCGGAAGCTTCAGCGGATCGAAAGAGGTAAGTATTTGCTGATTCCCCCAGCAGCTTGGAAGGAGGGCAAGTTTTCAGAACAAGGTATTGTAGTTGCCTCTCAACTGATTCACCCCTACTACATAAGTTATTGGACAGCACTCAATCTCTATGGCTGGACAGAACAGCCATCACAAACCATATTCGTGGCCACCACCAAGATCAAGAAGTCTCTCACGGTGCAGGGCGTGTCCTTTAGATTCGTCCGTCTCAAGGCCAACCGCTTCTTTGGGCACGTTGACCGCTGGGTGGGGGCTCAGAAAGTGACTATTGCTGACAGAGAAAAGACAATTGTTGACTGCCTTGATCAGCCACGTTATTGCGGAGAAATAGTTGAAGTGGCAAAAGGCATATGGAATAGTCGGGACGAGGTCGACTTTGAGAAGGTTCTAAACTACGCTGATAGCATGAAGAACGGTGCAATCCTGAAGCGGCTCGGTTATCTTATGGAAGCACTCGGTATTCTCACTCAGGATTATCACAAGAAACTTGCACCGCGAATCCGGCGAGGATACGTAGATCTTGATCCTGGCGCCGCCAAGTCTGCTGTGACGAAGTCCCCAAAATGGCAAATTAGAGTGAACGTCAAACCTGAGAACCTGACTGAATGGAAAACACACTGACAGAATGATAAACGCCGACCTCATAGGGAAACTTGCCTCGGTGCACAGTGTTGATCCGGGTGTGATTGAAAAGGACTATATTCTTTCAAAGGCTCTATCATCTTTTGCCGTCGTGTCAGCGTCGAGCCCAGTTTTGATTTTCAAGGGTGGTACCGCGCTGAAGAAGCTATACTATCCCAACTGGCGGTACTCTGAAGACCTTGATTTCACCTCGAATATGCAACTCAACCAACAAGAGATCACAAAGTTATTCGAGCAACTTGCCAATCATGTTACGGAAATTTACGGTGTGAGCATGCGGGTTGCAGAATACTCGCAATACCCCAAAGGCAGCACCGATCCTTTGTCGGCCCAACTCAAACTGGGGTTCGACGGCCCATTACACAAGACCAGCGGCATGAAGAACAACATACGAGTTGATATTGCATTTAACGAGGTGGTAATTGGAGAGCCTGAATACCGACAGATGTTCCGCGAATACCCGGATGACTCGGACACGGAGTTGGTTGTATATCCGCTCGAAGAAATAGTAGCAGAGAAGCTGCGAAGCATTTTGCAGCGCGGCAAGAGTCGGGATTACTACGATGTGTGGTTGTTACTTGAAAAACACAAAACTGATTTTTCTTTCGAGCGGACGCGCGAAATACTGATAGCAAAATGCAAACACAAGGAAATTTCCAAGCCTGGAGTAACTGACTTTTTCCAAGCAAGAAGAATTGACGAAGCGGCTCAGTTTTGGGAGCGCGGACTCGCGCATCAGCTACCAGATTTGCCGGAGATGAGCGATGTCCTTGAAGAATTGCGACCGACTATTGGACAATTACTTCAGGACCCCTGATGAGGTAATCTTTCGCCGAGAGCCTGACGGCTATACTGGTATAATATGTCGGTAGTTATGGATATATGCCTACTAATTGTGCCGACAAGAAATATGTTATGAATCAGAAAACTTCCGCCAAGATCATTCGAATTGTCAAACGCTTCGGCGTAGTTAGACCCAAAGACATGGATGCCCACGGTATCCCTCGCAAGTATATCCATCAACTACATCATGAGGGAATCTTGACCCGGGTTGGCCGAGGGCTTTATGTGCTTGAAGGTGCAAGTCCTTCTGAAAATCGAACAATAGCTGAAGTTTGCAAACGGGTACCGACAGGGGTTGTCTGTCTTCTTTCGGCCCTTCAGTTTCATCGTTTGACTACACAATCGCCACACGAAATATGGTTGGCTATCAATCACAAGGCTCGTCGTCCGAAAGAACCTATGCTCCCTATACGGATTGCGCGGTTCTCCGGGAAAGCGCTCGCAACTGGAATCGAACAACATACTATTGAAGGTGTCAGAGTCAAGGTGTACAGCCCTGCCAAGACAGTGGCCGATTGTTTCAAGTATCGTAACAAGATAGAACTGGGCGTAGCGATTGAAGCACTTCGAGATTGCATGAGTTCACGCAGGTGTACGATGGACGAGCTCTGGGAATATGCAAGAATATGTAGAGTGTCCAATGTAATGAAACCATATCTTGAGTCGTTGATATGAGTCGCCAACTACCTGCGAATCTCGAAGCATCAATAAGTCAGCGTTTGCTGACGCTCTATGCGGTCGCAAACAGAGAGACATTAAGGCTAAGTTGGCCAATAGGGGGGCCGTGGTCGGGGACTGCTGGTAGGAACGAAAAGGGATGAGTGATATGCAGTCCATCAGGAAGATCAGGGCAGGAATTGCTGGGCTTAAGAGAGGACAGTGGTTTATTGATTATTATGAATCTGGTGAGTATTCAATCAAGCTCGAATCCTTGTTGGCCAGCATAGAGCGTGTATCGGTGGAGCCACGTCAGGGCGTGGAACTTGTGGCAGCTTTCATCGAAACTGATAGTGCCGTCCTTGGCCGGGCCGATGATTCAAATGGTTCTATTGGTGGCGTGTATCGGATGGATGCCTGCGATCTATTTCTACACTATGCCACTCAGTGTGATGACAAGGCATGGCTCTGTGATCTACTATTGCATTTGTATAAGCATGATGAATACGGTGTCCGCGATTCATTGATAGCGACATCAGCGCACTTTCTGCCGGAAGAACTGCTAAGAAAGTTAGTCGACGAATTCTGGTTAATGGCCGGCAAAGCGTCAAGCGAATATCAGAAGCAACACTGGTTGTTGGGCATAGAGATGGTCGCCCGTCAATTGAAGGATGCACGGCTGTTTGAAAAGGCTCAATGTGCCAGTTCACCACAGTTGCCTACGGCGGCCTGCTTTAATATTGCAGAGGTATACTTTGAGTCTGGCGAGGCTGGCGTTGCTTTGACGTGGCTTGAGAAGGTGTCGCCGGATGAAACGTTTATGGTTGACGAACGTGACCGATTGCTTCTGAAAATACATAGAGATCAGGAGAATATTGACAAGGCAGAGGAAACAGCATGGCGTATCTTCCGTCGATACCGACATAAAGAGACTTTGTCTATGCTGATGGGGGTTGTCGGCGAGGATAAGCGCGAACAGATCGTTGAAATGGAAGCCGTAGAAATCCTTTCTTCATCCGACCTAGACTGTTCAGACGTTGACTTTCTCTTCGAGATGAAGCGCATTGATGATGCTGAGCAATATGTTAGGGAACGGCAGGAGCAACTCAATGGTGATTACTATCCCGACCTGTTGACATGGGCCAAACAGTTTGAAGCAGATGAGAAATCGTTAGTTACCATTCTAATCTACCGAGCGTTATTGGACTCGATTCTTAGACGTAGAAAATCGAAAAACTATCACCATGGTGTGCGATATCTTCGCAAGCTTGATTTGTTAGCGACTCAAGTCAACGATTGGAAAGAACTGCCTGACCATCAGGAATACAAATCCCGACTACTGGATGAACACAAAAGGAAAGTCAGCTTCTGGGGCAGGTACAATAAATAGTAGACGAAATAATGTGTATGAAGACGGACTCGATTACTATGAAACTCTGTTGGCTGATCGACACTCATTTTAACTTTCTGAATGACGATGAGATCAGCTCCTTTCTTGACAAAGTTGATGCGTCCGATCCTGAGGCCATTCTAGTTGGAGGTGACATAGGGGATTCAAACAGTGTTGCCCATAATCTGCAACTCCTCAATGACAGATTTACTATTCCAATCTACTTCGTTCTTGGCAATCATGATTACTATCACAGTTCTATCGCAGAGGTTGAGCAGTTAGTTAAAGAAATCTGTGAAGAATCTGCGAATCTGACTTGGCTTGACCAGGCCGATCCGATTCTGCTCGACAACGGCATGTCTTTGATCGGCCACGGTTCATGGGCCGATGGTCGGTTTGGTGATTACAGTAATTCCGATGTAATGTTGAATGATTACATGTTAATCAAAGAGCTTTCCAATCTGAGAAAAGTTGAGCGTCTATTTGTAATGCAACAGCTAGCCGACAAAGCTACTTTACATTTCGACTCAATCCTCCCGCTGGCGCTCAACGAATCGGATCATGTTGTCTGCTTGACTCACGTTCCGCCTTTTCGCGAGGCTTGTTGGCATGAGGGCCGTATCTCAGATGTTATGTGGTTGCCTCACTTTTCTTGCAAAATTGTTGTTGAAAATCTTGCAAAACATATGAGTCAATTCCCAGAGAAGCGAATGACTGTTCTGTGTGGACACACGCATAGTAGCGGTGTCGCTATGATCTCGCAAAACCTGAGAGTGATTACCGGCTGTGCGGTTTATGGCCATCCTGAAATACAACACATACCTGGCTGGTGATGATCGTACGCCCTTAATCAGTCCTTTCAAAACGTATTGAAATCTATCTCAAAGCTTGTGCTATTTCCAATGCCACTTTACCTCGCATTACCATCAGTTGCCACCTGACAGAACAGAAATAACAGTCAAAGCATTCCTGCGCTCTTGAAGACTCGTTGTTAAGGCTATGAGATAGGGCCGGTTAGAAATGGTCGGGGTGAGAGGATTTGAACCTCCAGTTCTACGTTGTCTCCCAATAGGTTCCGCGCGTCTGTGCTTAATTTGTGTTATAATATAGGTGTTTTTTGCAGCGATTGTGGATAACAAAGACAACAAGATGTCAACTCACCACTACGTAATAATTTATCCCGTTAGCACCGATCGTAATAGTTTTTTCCAGCGTTGTAACTGTTTTTCTCGTTTGAGTAAGCTATTGTCGATTATCAATGAAAGTCACAAAGCCTGAAAAATAGCTTGTTATTATTTCAGAAGTAGTTCTTATTACTTCTGAAATATGAGAGGTAGATATTGCTATGCAAAGTATTGAAATACAGGTTCTTAACAGGATTTATGGAGGAGGTAGGGGTTGGGCGTTTTCTCAGAAGGATTTTGCCTCAATTGGGGACAGGAATTCCATTGATAAAGCCTTGTCTTTGTTAAGGAAAAAAGAGAAGATCAGAAGGGTAATAAGAGGAATCTATGATTATCCCAAATATAGTGAAAAGTTGAAAATGGACTTGAGTCCTGATGTCGATCAGGTTGCTCAGGCAATTGCTCGAAGACATGGGTGGAGAATTCAACCGACCGGCCCTGCAGCATTGAACATAGTTGGGCTCTCGACACAAGTACCGAGCAAATTTACCTACCTGACTGATAGTGCCAATAATAAGTATATCGTTGGAAATACGATACTTCTCTTCAAGAAAGAGCCTTTAAAGGAAATTGCTTTCAAGTACCACGAGAGTTCCATCATAGTCCAGACAATAAAATCATTAAGAGCTAATAATATAACGCCCACCGTTATTGATACTCTTGCAAAGTGGTTAGGCGATAATATGCCATCCAAGATCCTCAAAGACACTAAGACCGTATCAAGCTGGATTTATGACATAATTCTGAAGATATGCAAAGAGCTTTCAAATGGATAGCATTGCAAAATTGGAGTCTACAGAACGGAAAGAACTATTTTCTGAAACAGCAAGCAAGATGGGCTTGGTGCCAGCTGTAATAGAAAAGGATTTCTGGGTTTGTTATGTCCTTGGTAAACTGTTTAGCTCAGATCAATTGAAAGACAAAATACTTTTCAAGGGCGGAACTTCACTCTCTAAAGTATTTGGTTTAATCAAACGTTTTTCAGAGGATATTGATCTTGTCTTGGATTGGAGTGAGTTAACAGCTGACGATCCTTACGAGGAAAGGTCCCGTTCGGAACAAGTAAAATTCAACAAGAAGCTCAATGAACTAGCTTGTGACTATTTGGTTGATAAATTTGCCCCTTCGTTAAAAGAGACTCTAACCGACGAATTCAAACTGAATGTTGACAGGAGGGTACAATCCGTACTTGTGAAATATCCATCAGGATTCGATTCGAAATATGTTCGACCAGAAATTTGTTTAGAAATTGGCCCCTTGGCTTCCTGGGTACCCCATGGCAATTTCAGCGTTAAACCTTTCGCAGCAGATATCTTCCCAAGTCAGTTTGCTGAACCAAGCGTTAATGTCAAGGCCATAAATTCAGAGCGTACTTTTTGGGAGAAGATCACGATTCTTCATCATGAGGCACACAGGCCAGTTGGCAATGAAATCCCCACAAGATATTCGAGGCACTACTATGACATAATTATGATGTCAAAACATGCCGTGAAGGAGAATGCCTTCGCAGACTTAAATCTGTTGTCGGATGTCGTGAAATTCAAAGAAAAGTTCTATTATCGAGCATGGGCCAAGTATGAACTTGCTAAGCCAGGGACAATGAAATTATATCCGCCCCATCATTGTATCGAGATTTTGAGGAAAGATTACAAGGCGATGGAGGGAATGATATTTGATGTTCCTCCAACTTTCGATGAGCTAATGTCTTGTATACGAAAGATAGAATCTGAAATTAACGAGTTAGTGTGATAAACGTCCGTTGGCTATTGACAAGATTGTAAAGTGAGAGCAAATGTTATTTCGAATAACACAGAAGCTTACCAAGAAAATCAAAGTCATCCCGGCCACAGCTATGCCGTCTCATGACAATCCATTTTTGGATTGGACGGCTCACCTCTTTATGGTCTCACGTTGGCAATGTATCATACTAGCAGTCTGTCGGAGAACCTCCGTTTCTTGATTTAATTAAATTATTTTGAGT
>JAGGTI010000061.1 GCA_021163775.1 Candidatus Zixiibacteriota bacterium | reverse complement strand
ATAACAACACCTTATACAGGTGTTGCACTTCGTTTGTGAATTGAGCGGGCCCAGTCACAGCCACTACCACGCTAATCTTTGATCATATATCTGTTTCCCAAAAGGGTTGTCTGGGTTCCTGCCTCCGCAGGAATGACGGAGACGCAGGAATGACCGGTTGTGTGATCGGCCGGTTGTGTGATCGGCCGCTTCTTCGAAAGACGACATCAAAAAAAGGCCGGGAGCCACAAATAAGAGCTCACCGACCTTGTTTGTATAATCAAAACTGATATAGTGTTGTTGTCCTGTTAGCGCCGGATGAATTTCCATACCGAAGGCAGAATCACCGCGGCGACCGCAATTTTGATCAGCGCACCAGGAATGAACGGGTAGAACCCCATAGCACTCAGTGATTCAGCGGGAACAAACAGCGAAAGCTGAGTCAGGCCACATACAAAAATCAGTGCAGTACCGAGTGTCATCGCACCCACCGATTTGATATATCCCTTATCCCAACCACGATCAGCCAGCCAGCCGGTAACAAAAGCGGCCGCCAGAAAACCGAGCAGATACCCGCCGGTCGGACCAGCCAAAGCGACCATCCCGGCTTTGCCTCCGGCAAATACCGGCAAACCTGCCGCGCCTTCAGCCAAATAGGCCAGAACTACTGCCGTACCACGTACGCGTCCGAGCGCCATCGCCACCAGCAATACACCAAATGTCTGAGCGGTCACTGGTACCGGCAAAAACGGCAAATGGATCGTCAGGTAGGCACAACCCACAAGAAGCAGGTTGAAACTCAAAAGCAGGGGAATCTCCATCCAGATACTGGACGGTCTGATAAGGTCGCAAACTGTCAAAGCGTGACTGTTGGGACGCATTGTTCGGGTCTCCTATATAAGCGACTTTGAGAGCCAATTATATGTTGGTTTTGAAACCATAACAAGCGGAAAAATAATCAACTGTGCGATGAGTTCTTTGGACGGTCTCGAGCCCAACTGTACCAGAGACAGAGGCTGTTCATCCTTGACAAAGCAATCCAATTATCCTATCTATGTAGGTAGAGTTCAGATCTAAATGGTTTCGGTAATTGCTCCGCGACTTCAAACGAACACGATCTTCAACCTGACTAACGCAAATACCGAAATCGGCCCACTAACCACAGGAGGTTCAACATGCGTGCGATTAGAGTGTTAGCCATTATGTTGGCGGCAATAATCATCGGAGTTCCAGTAGTTGCTGATCAGTTATTCTACCCCGCAATTGAATATGCTGTGGGAACCAGCCCGAGTGCAGTGTGCTCAGTTGATCTTGACGGCGACGGTGACATTGATCTGGCCGTAACGCATGCGGGTTATCACGATATCTCAATCATGAAGAACAACGGCGATGGAACGTTTGCGCCAGCGGTTTTCTATACGGTCGGAAACTATCCTGAGTCAGCCTGTGCCGTTGATCTTGACGGTGATGGTGACTTAGATATAGCTACTGCCAATTCTGGTTCAGATAACGTTTCGGTGCTAATGAACAATGGTGATGGAACGTTTGCGCCAGCGGTCAACTACACCGTAGGGAACTACTGTTTCACAAGCTCTGTCTGCGCGGCCGATTTTGACGGGGATGGTGACACCGATCTAATCGCTTCAAACGCCGGCACCAACTTTGTGACCCTACTAAAAAACAGTGGCGACGGAACATTTATCGTGGCGGGCCATTTCGGGATTGGGGACTGTCCGGACATGATTTGCACCGCCGATTTTGATGGCGACGGCGATATTGATGTCGCCGCGGCGAATCGGATTGGCAACAACGTCTCAATCGTAATGAACGACGGTAACGGAACGTTTGCAACGCCCGTGTACTACGCGGCCGGCGATGTCACCAAGGCTGTTTGTGCGGTTGACCTCGATGGCGACGGCGACCAGGACTTGGTTGCCGCAAACTCATACGGCGGCAATATCTCCGTATTTTCAAATTACGGGGATGGAACGATGACACCGGCGGTCAACTACCAAGCGGGATCACATGCTTGGTCGGTTTACCCTGCCGACCTGGATGGAGACGGTGACTACGATATTGCTGTAGCAAATGCATACGCTAATAATGTCTCGGTGTTCGAGAACAACGGCGACGGAACATTGGCTTCAGCCGTCAATTACTCAACGAGATACATGCCCCATGCAACTAGCTCGGCCGACTATGATGGCGATGGTGATATAGACCTTGTGGCGGCAAATGCCGGATCTCACGATGTGTCGATTCTAATGGGCACCATGGTCTCATGTTGTCAAGGCCGAATTGGAGACACAAATGGCGAGGGTGGTGATGAACCGACAATCGGCGATGTGAGTGTAATGATCGATGCCAAGTTCATATCCGGTTATTGTGCTGGTATAATCGTGTGTCTCGATGAGGCCGACATCAACCAATCGGCTGTTTCCACGGTTACCTGTGACGATGTTACTATCAGCGATATTTCAATCCTTATCGAATATTTATTTATCACTGGTCCTGAAGCCTACGGGCCGTTACCGTATTGTTTGTGACCCCGTACGGGAAGAAACGGATCACATTAACGGCAGTTCAACTATTGCTTAACTGCCGCGAGTTGTTGGTAGATGACAGAGGACGAACTGGCCCACTAACCACAGGAGGTTCAACATGCGCAAATTTCTGACAGGGATTTTGATGAGTTCTTTGGTGTTGCTGGCGGTGCCAGTCGCGGCTCAGGAATGCGGCGACGCCAACGGTGATGGGTCAGTCAACATTGGTGACATCGTCATGATAATCGATGGCATCATGTTTCCGGATGTCCTATTGGATCCCGATTTCTATATCACCGAAGCTGACTGTGACGGCAGGGCCGGTATCACCATCGCAGACGCCGTGGCTATTGTTGATTACGCGTATCGAAATGACGACCACCGTGACTGCTCTGCAGGCCTGACCTACAGCATGACCCTCTCGGAGAGTGACACCATATTCATCCCTTACATTAACGATATCCCGAGCAATGTCTACGTTGTCGATCTGCCGATAATGATGTCTCTCTCGGAGTCCGTCGAGGGAGTTTATATTCCACTCCACACCGATGCGACGGTCACCAACAACCAATTCGCTCTGACTGCAGTCGACTTTGGTCCGCAAGATGGATATATCTCGGCCGCGGCGTGGGAATACCCTACGGCCCAAGGCGACTCATGCATGATTCAGATCTATGAGTTGACCGAAGATAGACTTGCGGGCCTGCGCAACACCTATTCCACCATGGAGTTCACTCGCAACGGCACCGCCATTGGTAGCATCGCCCCAACTGAGTACTTGAGATCATCTTTAATGCGTATCACAGTTGAGAGAAACGGCGATCTATTCGTGCCGGTCATTGTCTTCTACAACGTGGAGCTTCCCGATCCTGTCCTCAGTGTTGATCCAACGTCGCTGGCTTTCACAGCCGAAAGTGGTGAGACCCCGATCGACACCTATGAGATCAACTTCACATCAACCGGGCAGCCGGTAACGTTTGATCTGGATGTCTCTCAGTCCTGGGTGGTTCTGGACGGCGACCCGGTCGGACCGTTTACGACCCCGGCCTCGTTTTCGGTTTCAGTTGACGGTACGACTCTGTTCCCCGGCCCCCATACCGCGACCATAACACCGATCAATCTTGATCCAGCCGAAGCGGTACTGACGGATGGCGTTGTCAGTGTTGATTTCACGGTTACCGCTCCAGCTAACCTGCCCTGGGGTGATATCAATTGTGACGGGAATGTGTCTATAGGTGATGTCTCCTTGCTGATTGACTGCCTTTTCATCAATGCCCGACCAGTGCCAGACTGTCGATAGGTTGGGAGAGAACTAACAAAGCCCGTTCTCGTATGAGAGCGGGCTTTTCTGTTGGATGAGAGTCTCTGCGTGAAACTACACCGTCTTCATCGTTTTGAGCATGTCGCGGGCAATGACTAACCGCTGAATCTCCGATGTACCTTCGCCGATTTCGCATAGTTTGACATCGCGCCAAATCCGTTCGGCCTCGTACGGTCCGGTCAGGTAACCGATCGCCCCCAGAACTGTCAGGGCACTAGCAGCTGTGCGGGTGGCAACTTCGGAGGCGTACAGCTTGCACATCGCCGATTGTCGACTAAACGGAACCCCTGCATCTTTCATCAGACAGGCTTCGTAGATCATCAAGCGGGCCGCCTGAATCTCGGTTGCCATGTCGGCGAGCCGATGCTGGATACCTTGATTGGCAACAATCGGTTTACCGAACTGATGCCGCTCGGCCGCATACTTGAGCGCAATATCAAGCGCACCCTGACCAAGCCCTAATGCCATAGCGCCAATAGAAAGACGCCCGCCATCAAGAGTGATCAAAGCCAGCTTGAAACCCTCGCCGATTTCACCAAGTTGATTCTCAAACGGAATCTTGAGGTCATCAAAATGCAAAAACGCAGTATCCGATCCGCGCAGGCCGAGCTTGTTTTCTTTCTTGCCGACCGCGTAGCCATCCCAGTCTTTCTCAACAATGAAACAGGTGATCGCCTTGTCGTTCGGATCGTCGGTGGTTTTGGCAGTTGCAAGCGTGGCAAAAGCTCTAGTCGCCGATGTTATCCAGCACTTGGAGCCATTCATCAACCAGTGATCGTCTTTCTTGAGAGCCACAGTACGTGTACCCCCGGCATCCGATCCGGCATCAGGTTCTGAGAGACCAAAAGCAAGCAGTTCGCCGTTTGCGGCGCGTGGCAGATACTTCTGTTTCTGCTCCTCAGTGCCGAACTTCATAATTGGGTAGCAACCAAGTGAATTATGGGCCGCCAGCGTAATGCCGGTAGAACCACACACCCGCGACGCCTCCTCAACGGAGATAATATAGCTAAGGGTGTCGATTTCGCGCCCACCATACTTCTCGGGAACGAGACAGGCAAAGAGACCCATCTCAGTCAGCGGCACCATGTTCTCTTCAAGAAAACGTTGCTCCTCGTCGAGTGTTGCCGCCACCGGCGCAATCTTCTCAAGACAGAAGGCCCGGATTTTTTCCCGGAACTCAAGGTGTTTCTTTTCGAGCAAGATTTATCCTTTCAAGAGGTCCCTGGAGATAACCATCTTCTGGGCCTCGGAAGTCCCTTCATACAATTCGGTCACACGGGCATCACGGAAGTAGCGTTCGACAGCATACTCTTTGATATATCCATAACCACCATGAATCTGAACCGCTTCGTTGACAACAAAGTTAGCCATCTGCGCGCAGAACAGTTTAGACATCGAAGATTCCCGGTGACACGGTTTGCCCTCATCCTTCAACTGAGCGGCACGGTAAGCCAGTAAGCGGCCCGCATCGAGCCGGGTCGCCATTTCGGCCAGCTTGAACTGGATCGCCTGAAATTTGGAGATCGGCTTACCGAATTGCACCCGCTCCTGCGAGTACTTGATCGCCTCGTTGAGCGCCGCCTGGGCTATTCCTATCGCCTGGAACGACACCCCAACTCGCCCGGAGTTGAGAATCCCGACACACATTTTGAAACCATCGCCAAGATTGCCGATCAGATTCTCTTTAGGTACCTTGACATCAAGCATGTTGATCTCACGAGTGTCGGATGCTCTGATACCACATTTCTTTTCGGGCTGACCAATTGTCAAGCCGTCGACTCCAGCCTCGACTACAAATGTAGAGAGACCCTTGTGCTTAGCTTCAGGGTCAGTCTTGGCAAAGACGATATACACTCCGGCATGAATAGCATTGGTCACAAACGTCTTAGTGCCGTTGAGCAGGTAATGATCGCCCTTGTCTTCGGCGGTACACTTGATTGACACGACATCAGTACCTGCGTCCGGTTCGGTAATACAATAAGCGCCGATCTTCTCACCAGCCGCCATCGATGGCAGATACTTCTGCTTCAATTCATCCGAGCCGTACAGCTTGAGAATTTCGCAGGTTAGAGAATTGTGCACGGAGAGCATGATACCAAACCCGGCCGATGCAGCGCTGATCTCTTCCAGTACACCCATGAAGGTAGTGGCACTCATACCCAGACCGCCGTATTCCTCCGGGACCGTAAAACCGAAATAGCCCAACTCGGCACACTCGTCTATCAGGTCCTGAGGCGTCTTGGCTTCTTCATCCATTTCCATCGCCCGCGGATAAATACGTTTATCCGCGAGATCACGAGCCATCTGCTTCAGTTCCAGGTCATCTTCACTCAGATAAAAATCCATCCAACTACTCCTTACTTCTCGTAATTGTAGAAGCCACGCCCGGTCTTGCGACCCAGGTATCCGGCCTGTACCATCTTTTTCAACAACGGGCAAGGACGATATTTCGGATCACCGAGGCCGTCAAACATGACCTCAAGAATGGCCAGGCAAACATCGAGACCAATAAAATCAGCCAGCGTGAACGGACCCATCGGATGCCCCATACCGAGTTTCATCACCGAGTCGATTGCTTCGACAGTCCCGACCCCTTCCATATGGGCAAAGATCGCTTCGTTAATCATCGGAAGCAAAATCCGGTTAGCTATAAAGCCTGGGAAATCGTTGACCTCAACCGGCGTCTTGCCCAGTTTCTCAGCAAGCGCTTTGATTGTATTGAAGGTTTCATCCGAAGTAGCAATACCGCGAATAAGCTCAATGAGCTTCATCATTGGCACCGGGTTCATGAAGTGCATTCCAATGAATTGACCCGGGTTATTGGTGGCCGCCGCCAGTTGGGTGATCGGCAACGATGATGTATTGGAAGCCAGGATAGCATCGGTGGAGCAAACCTCAGCCAATTTCTTGAATATCTCCAGTTTGACATTCAACTGCTCGGTTACTGCTTCGATAACCACCTGAGAATCAGCGGCAACAGCGAGATCGGTGCTGGTCGAGATACGAGCCAGAGCCGCATCTTTGTCACCAGCCGTGATCTTTTCCTTTTTGATCTGACGATCCATCGACTTGCCGATAGTGGCCACCGCACGATCGAGAAAAGCCTGATCAATATCGACCAGGTTGACATTGAAGCCGGTCTGCGCGAACACCTGGGCAATACCGTTACCCATAGTACCACACCCGACTATCGTTACTTTTTTGATATCATTGAGTTTCATTTCAACAGTCCTTTATTCCCATCAAACCAATTCAATTCCCATGGCCACGGCGTTGCCGCCACCCAGACAGAGAGTCGCCATACCGGTCTTCAGACCGCGATTTTTCAAAGCATAAATAAGCGTTACTAAAACCCGCGTGCCAGAAGCACCAATCGGATGGCCTAACGCTACGGCACCACCGTTAACATTTACACGGTCCCAATCCCAACCGAGTTCTTTGCCGTCAACCAGAGCCTGCACAGAGAAAGCCTCATTGGCTTCAATTAGATCCCAGTGATTGATCCCGACACTCATTTTATCCATCAGTTTGCGAACCGCGAAAATCGGCGAAAAGAACAGATCAATTGGTTCGGTACCGGCCGCACAGTAATCGACTATCCGGGCCAACGGTGTAAGGTTGTTGTCCTTCATGTACTTTTCGGAGACAACAACTGTCGCCGCACAGCCATCATTCAGACCGGGTGAGTTGCCGGCAGTTACGGTGCCATCTTTTTTGAAAGCCGGGCGCAATTTGGCAAGTTTCTCAATTGAGATACCAGGTCGCGGACACTCATCCTTATTGAAAATAATCGGATCCTTCTTGCGCTGGGGAACTTCGACCGGGAATATCTCAGCATCAAACTTGCCGCCTTCCTGAGCCGCCAGTGCCTTGTTGTGTGAGTTGCAAGCAAACTCATCCTGCTCTTCACGCGTGATACCAGCCTTTTGCTGAGTGTACTCAGCGGCCAGTCCCATGTGGAAATCATTGAAACTGTCCCAGAGACCATCAGAAATCATGATATCATCAAGCTTACCATGCCCAAACCGGGTACCGGTCTTGGCACCGCGAATGACATAAGGAGCCTGCGACATTGATTCAAAACCACCGGCAACTACAACATCCTGATCACCAGCCCGGATAGACTGGGCCGCTAACATGACCGACTTTAATCCCGAGCCACAGACTTTGTTGATCGTTATACTCGGCACCTCAGCAGGGATACCACCATGAATCGCCGCCTGGCGCGCGGGCGCCTGACCAGATCCACCCTGTACTACCTGTCCCATGATTACTTCATCGATCGTGACAGTATCAATACCAGCACGCTTAACCGCTTCTTTGATCGCCATAGCGCCAAGCTCCGGACCCGTAAATTTACCCAAGCCACCGTGCAGGGTACCAATCGCACTACGACACGCAGAAACTATGTATGCTTCGGCCATATCACTTATTCTCCATATGTTAAATTAACGCAATTCACCATTTGAGCTTATATAATGAATACGAGACCATGATGCAAGTGAACCCATTCACAAAATTGCAGCCCTGCCCAGCAAGAACTCTCAGTGCCCGATCTCGTTACTTACAAACTACTTACAACAACACAACCGGGATTGTCTGGCTGAATATTGTTCATACTCAATCAGACGATTTTGATCTATACCGCATCGAGTATTTTATGCCAGGTTGCGCAACTTTATTGTCACTCACATCTGGTGTGCAAAAATCGCACAGGTGACGCTAAAGCTCTAACAATTTCCAGTCGATAAAATTGGATAACAACATCAAACCTTCATTAGGAGAATAAAGATGAAAAAGTTGATGATGATCCTGGCAATTCTGGTGGCTTTCGGCGTGAGCGCTTCGGCTCAGGTGCCGTCAAGTCCAGTCAGTTTCTACGCCGGCGGCGCACTGTCGATCCCGAGTGGACCGGACAGCTTCAAAGAAACGTTCAAGAATGGCTACCACGGCATGGCTGGTGTCGGCTTCGATTTGAACCCGATGTTTGAATTGGTCGGTAAGCTGGAGTATCACGCCTTCCAGTTTGACTTCACCGATGACATGTCTGAATACTCCGGCGGCACCAACAAGATGTGGATGTATGGCGTCGATGTTAAACTGTCGCCGAGCCTGCCCGCTCTTCCGATCAAGCCGTATGCTCTGGCGGGCCTGGGAATGGCCAGCATCAGCATGTCGGAGTTTTCTGGTCCGGCGTCGCTGTCATTGAGCGTTCTGAACTCGGCCATCGGTGAGAATCAGACCAAGATGTACTGGAACCTGGGTGTCGGCTTCAACATGATGAGCACTCCGGTGTTTAGCCTGTTCGCGCAGGCGCGGTATGTGAATGTTGCCACCGAGGGCGAGTCAGCGCAGTTCATTCCAATCACAATTGGCGCGAAGTTCTTCTAAACGGAACACCGATAGAACAAACAAAGCCGGGGTTTGTGCCCCGGCTTTTTTGTTTGTGGGTAGGTGATTCTTGTTCAATTGCAAGACCCTTCCCCAGATCAAGGACACACCCCACTAACGTATATGGCAGATGTCCACCATATCCAATTGTGCCCGGCAGATGTCCACCATATCCAATTGTGCCCGGCAAATGTCCACATCTGCCGCTCTATAATTACTACTCTATCAAGTAACGAAAGTCCTTGTCAATGGGAATGACGCCCGGCCTGTCGCTCAACCAATCGCCTGCGCTTGAATAAGGCCAGTCTTCCGGCGCGTCCACCAGATTCCCTCTCACCGGATTGTTGTGAATATAATCAAGCTTCACCCGAAACTGTTTCTCGGTACTGATCACTAACTCATCATAACGAGGCATCCAGAAGCCATACTTGCCATTCTGTTCGAAATGGGTACGAAGGACGTTGGGCAACATCGGTCTCAGCCGCTTGGATGACAGTATCTTGAGACTCTGCATGAATTTACGGACGATCTGATATTCTTTGAATCCCAGAGCTACGTGCAGGTAAGACGGCATAATAAGCACATAGGCGATGCAACTTGCCTCGTAGTGCAGGATTGCGCTACGAAATTGGTCAAGCACGATCTCAGCCAGAGCTTTGTCGCGGAAAACCGGCGTCCAGTCTTTGACGGTTGTGGTCACGAAAACCAGGCACGGGCCGGAGTATTCAAGTCGTGTGCGAGTGGACATGGTTTACGTTACTCGGGAACCGTTGAGACGGCAATCACATTCGACGGCAGATGTGGACATCTGCCGGGCACGGTACAGACTTTACTCTTCCAGTTCCAGCTCGATGATCGGAGTGTCAGTATCGACCTGGTCGCCTTCGGCAAAATTGACCGCTTTGACTGTCCCCTTCGCCCGAGCCAACACCGGATTTTCCATCTTCATCGCTTCCACAATAACTGTCTGCTGTTTGACTTCGACCGTATCCCCTACCTCTACCAACAGCTTGACTATCTTGCCCGGCATCGGCGCGAAGATCTTGTCCTTGACAGCATCCGAATCGCCACCCCCACCGCCGAATCCATCCTCCGATGGTTCACGCAGTTCAATCAACATCGAATCGATATCAACATAGGTCGTTCCTTTGGAAGTCGCCGCCCCGATGGTCTTCTTGCGACCATCAACCATTACCGCAAAGAGACCGGACGATATTGGACGGATATCAAACGTCTCCTCGCCCACCACAACCGAATACATTTCGCCTTTTTTCTCAACCGTAGTTTCGATCGAGTTGCCATCGATGAGATATTCGTGCCTACCCATTGATACTGTCTCCTATCTCCCACGACCCTAAAGTCTGCCACGGTGTCGATCTCAGCGTTTCACCTCCACCCCCAACAGATGCGATTTGACGTTCTGTGAGTGAGGCGACCGAAGCTACCGCCGCCGCCAGAGAATGATATGCTTCAACATTAGTGGTACGCTCGGACATATGCGTCTCAATGAAGTTGGTATAAGTGGCACCGTCGCGAAAAGCTGGATGTTTGAGTACTTCGACCATAAAGTTTTTAGACGTTTTCACGCCGAGCACTTTGTAGTCATGCAGTGCGTCGATCATTTTGGTGATGGCACTGTCACGATCGGGAGCGTGAACAATTAGTTTGGCCATGATCGGATCGTAATCGATAGTTATCTCGGTACCACTCATAACTCCGGAATCGACCCGCACGCCCGGTCCGGTTGGTTCGCTGTAATGATGTATTTTGCCAGTGCTCGGCAGGAAATTGTTCTCACCATCTTCGGCATAAATACGGCACTCAATCGCATGACCGCGTTGGCTCAACTCGGACTGTTTGAGCGACAATTGCCGGCCGGCGGCAATCCTGATCTGCTCCACCACCAGATCGGTGCCGGTGACCATCTCAGTGATCGGGTGTTCAACCTGTATGCGAGTATTCATCTCGAGAAAATAGAACCCACCATTTTCATCGACTAAGAATTCAACGGTACCGGCACTGAGATAATCGGCTGCCTTGGCAACCGCCACCGCGGTTTCACCCATCCGGGTACGGAGATCAGCATCAAGCGCAACCGATGGGGTTTCTTCAACAATCTTCTGGTGCCTTCTCTGAATCGAACACTCGCGTTCAAAAATATGAATACAGTTACCGTGACCGTCGGCCAGCACCTGGAACTCGATATGCCGCGCATTAGCGATATACTTTTCGAGATAAACCGTATCGTCATTGAATGCGTTGAGCGCTTCGCGCTGTGCCGCCGCTAAGGCGTCTTCGAGACCGTCCGGTTCATAAACAACCCGCATCCCCTTACCGCCCCCACCAGCGGCCGCCTTGATCATCACCGGATACCCGGCTTTTTCGGCCGCCTCGCGAAACACAGCGGGATCGACAGCCGACGCGGTCATGCCCGGGATCAACGGCACCCCGGCATCGACCATCTTGATACGTGACTCGATTTTGTTGCCCATAAGCAACATCGCTTCAGGCGATGGACCGATAAACACTATTCCGGCCTTCGCACAGGCACGGGGCAGTTCCGGATTCTCAGCCAAAAAACCATAACCGGGATGTATAGCATCACACCCGGTCTCTTGGGCCGCATTGATGATCTTGTCGATATCCAGATAAGACTCACGCGGCGGTGGCGGACCAACAAATACTGCTTCGTCAGCCGCCTGACTGTGTTTGCTACCACGATCAGCTTCGGAATATACAGCCACCGAAGAAATCCCGAGCACACGACAGGCATTAATCACCCGCACCGCGATTTCGGATCGGTTGGCCACCAGAATTTTCTTAAATAACTTATCGCTCATATTGACTCGAAGCGGTCACTTCTCGGTGACCCAGTTTGGTTTGCGTTTGTTGAGGAATGCGTCCATCCCCTCCTGACCTTCGTCAGAAATACGAAGCCCGGCGATCATCTTGGCCGTAAACGGCTTGAACTGCTCCGGGGACATGGAAGGAACTTCAGAAACCAATCTCTTGGCCATCGCAACGGCTTCGGGACCGGATGATAGAATCGCTCGTAACAAATTGTCGACCTCGGTATCAAGCTGGTCATCATCGACAACGGTATTGACCAGACCTACTGAGAAAGCCCGATCGGCATTCATCCGCTCACCAGTGATAAACAGTTCGCGCGCCTTGCCCTCGCCCATCTTACGGATCACATACGGACCGATACAGGCCGGCACGACTCCGATCTTGACTTCCGAAAATGAAAACTTAGCCGAGCGCGCCGCAATCGCAATATCGCAGACCGCGACAAACCCAGTGCCACCACCAATCGCCGCGCCGTTGATCCGACCGACTATCGGCCGCTTGAAAGAATATATCTGGTAAAACAAGTCAGCCAGCGCGTTTGACTCAGCCAGGTTTTCTTCGAATGACTGGGTGATCACCTCGCGCATCCAGTTGAGATCGGCCCCGGCACAAAATGATTTACCTTCACCGGTTAGAAGTATCACACGAAGGCCATCGTCTTTTTCCAGTTCGGTGAACAGATCGGCCATCTCGGTGATAACCGTGCCGTTGAACGCGTTGTGTATCTCCGGCCGATTGAACGTCACCCGCCCGACCCGACCGTCTTTTTCATATTTGAGAGTAGTGTAGGTCATGCCAGCCTTACATCCTGAATACACCATATTGCTGTTCGGGGAACGGCGCGTTAGTTGACATTGAGATAGATAACGCCAATGCTTCCCGAGTTTCAGCGAACCCGATCATACCGTCATCCCACAACCGAGCACCGGAGTAATATGGTGTTGACTCACTCTCATACTTATCGATGATAGGCTGACGGATTTCGGCGATCTCTTTCTCATTCAGTTTCTTGCCTTCTTTTTCGAGTTGACGCACTTTGACTGCCGCCAACACATCGGCCGCCTGCTCGCCGCCCATGACACAGATTTTGGAGTTGGGCCACATCCACATCAACCGAGGGAAATATCCCCGACCGCACATAGCATAGTTGCCAGCGCCATAGGAACCACCAATCACCAGAGTAAACTTCGGTATTTGCGCGTTGGCTACAGCATGAACCATTTTAGCGCCGTTGCGAGCGATACCACCCGCTTCGTACTGTCGCCCAACGATAAAACCGGAGATATTCTGCAAGAATAGAAGCGGAATCTTGCGCTGGGTACACAGTTCGATAAAGTGCGCACCCTTGACTGATGACTCACTGAACAGAACACCGTTGTTGCCGATTATCCCCACCGGATAACCCATAATCCGAGCAAAACCAGTCACCAGCGTGATACCATACAACTCCTTGAACTCATGGAACCTGGACCCATCAACCAGCCGCGCGATAACCTCACGCACATCATACGGCTTGCGAAGATCGTTCGAGACAACACCGTACAGTTCTTCGGGATCGTAGTACGGATCCTCCGGTGCCGAAAGCTCCATCGGTTCACGGTAGGGGCGATCTAAGTTCTCAACAATATTGCGTGCTATTTGGAGCGCGTGAGCATCGTTCTGAGCGTAATGGTCAGAGACACCTGAAGTCCGACAGTGAACATCAGCACCACCTAAATCTTCAGCCGATACAACTTCACCAGTTGCCGCTTTCACCAGCGGCGGGCCACCGATAAAGATCGTCCCCTGCTTGCGAACAATGACTGTTTCGTCCGACATCGCCGGCAAATAAGCACCACCGGCCGTACAGGAACCCATGACCACCGAAATCTGCGCGATACCCTTGGCCGACAACCTTGCCTGATTGTAGAATATCCGCCCAAAATGATCCTTGTCAGGGAAAGTACCGGACTGCAACGGAAGGAAAATTCCACCGGAATCAACTAAGTAAACACAGGGCAGGTGGTTTTCTTCAGCAATCTGCTGTGCCCGGGCATGCTTGAGGATCGTCATCGGGTAGTAGGTGCCACCTTTTACCGTGGCATCGTTTACTACCACCATAACCTGACGACCATGCACTGTTCCGATACCGGTGATAACCCCAGCGGCGGGAGCATCGTTGTTGTACATATCATACGCCGCAAGTGAACTAAGCTCCAGAAACGGCGTATTCTTGTCGAGCAATCCGGCTAACCTATCGCGCGGAAGCAATTTCTTGCGGTCTATATGGCGCTGACGCGATTTTTCAGGTCCGCCCAATTTGGCATGTTCGAGCCGCTCTTTGAAAATGCGATGCTGTTCGCGGTTCTTTTGCTCGTTCTCTTTGAATTGGGGGGAACTGGTACTGATCTTGGATTCGATACGAAACATATTCTTCTCTTTGTTGGCTTCCCACACTCTCTCCCCACACAACTGTGGCGATGAATGAGAAACTCGCTTCGTCAGGGATAGGAACCCGACTTAAGTTGTTGCAAATCAATAAATACAGACTCGTTGCCAAATCTGACGGCTCGGAATATAAGTGGCATGAATCGGTTTGTAAAGCGGAACGTTGCTTGGTGTTGGCAGGCGGTAATATCTTTAGAAGTGTGTAAAAGACAAAAGGTGTATCCTAAAGTTCACAACAACCATAAGGAGACACCTAATGTCGTATCGAGAATTGTCTTTCGACAATCACAA
>JAGGTI010000023.1 GCA_021163775.1 Candidatus Zixiibacteriota bacterium | reverse complement strand
TTCGTTTTGCGATCCGTGAAGGTGGTCGCACAATTGGCGCTGGAGTCATCGCGGATATTACGGAATAGAGATAGAGATCGTTTTAGGAAAGAGAAGGTTGGTCTAAGTGCCAAGAGATAGAATAACCCTGGCGTGCGGCGAGTGCAAGCAACGCAATTACAATTTGAAGAAGAACAAAAGGTTGCATCCTGAGCGAGTCGAATACAAAAAGTTTTGTCCGTTCTGCAATAAGCACACGACACACAAGGAGACCAGGTAACGTTGGCTTGTAGGCCAGTAGCTCCAATTGGTAGAGCGCCGGTCTCCAAAACCGGATGCTGGGGGTTCAAGTCCCTCCTGGCCTGCCAACTTATATAGGGTGACCGTTTTGGAAAAGATTAAGAAGTACACAAAAGAGACCTTGGCCGAACTGCGTAAAATGACCTGGCCGACGAAAGACGAGTTGATTGGCTCGACTATCGTTACGGTGGTGGTTTCGGTGATTCTCGCGATTTTTATCGGGATAATAGACCGAATCCTGTTACTGGTTATTCATCAGATTTTTGGCACGGGTCAGGGAGTCTAAATGGCTCTCAAATGGTATGTTGTTCATACCTATGCCGGTCACGAGCAGAAGGCTAAGACCTATCTCGAATCGGCTATAGAGAATGCTGGCTTGTCCGATCGATTCGGTCAGGTTCTGGTTCCGACCGAGCAGGTTACGGAAATGAAGCAGGGCAAACGGTCGACTACGACCAAAAAGTTTCTGCCCAGCTACATTTTAGTCGAGATGGATCTCGATAAGGTGACGCAAAACTTGGTGGTCTCAACTTCCGGTATTACGAATTTCGTAGGTGCCGGAGGTCGACCGAGTCCGTTGCGCGAGGATGAAGTAGCGCGTATTTGCGGACAGATTGACAGTAGTCGTGAGGAAGAGTCGTCCGATATCCCGTTCCAGGCCGGTGATCCGGTTAAGGTTAACGACGGGCCATTCTCCGATTTCTCGGGTACGGTCAGCGAAGTCAACATGGAGCGTCGTAAATTGAAAGTAATGGTATCGATTTTTGGCCGGCCTACCCCGGTCGAACTCGATTTTCTCCAGGTGGAGATAGTTAAAGCCAAGGGCTAACTGAAAATACGCTGTTTGTGGAAAGATAGATTGTTGTGGCAAAGAAGATAGCAGGTCAAATCAAGCTTCAAATTCCGGCCGGACAAGCAAATCCCGCTCCTCCGGTGGGGCCAGCGCTGGGTCAGCGCGGAATTAATATCATGGAGTTTTGTAAGGCGTTTAACGCCCAGACTAAATCTGGAAACGGTATTCTGACACCGGTCATTATTACCGTCTATGAAGATAAGTCGTTCAATTTCGTCACCAAGACTCCACCCGCATCAACTCTCTTGCGGATGGCGGCCAAGGTGAAAAAAGGTTCGGGCGTACCCAACAAAGACAAAGTCGGCGTTGTAACGGCCAAACAGGTTCAGGAAATTGCCAAACAGAAAATGGTTGATTTGAACGCTGGCTCGGTTGAGATGGCGATCAAAATGGTCGAGGGTACTGCGCGTTCAATGGGTATTGAAGTACATTAGTAGGTTATAGATAAACTTTTAGTAAGCATGTGATATTCGCTTGCACCTCGACGGCTCGATCGTCGGGAGGGAGAATAAGCACAGATGAAACATTCAAAAAGGTATAACGCCTGGCGCGAGAAAATTGACCGTAAGGTTCGGCAAACATTGCCGGATGCGGTCAAGTTACTCAAGGACGGGAACCCTGCCAAATTCGATGAATCGGTAGAGATGGCTGTTCGGTTGGGGGTCAACCCCAAGCACGCCGATCAAATGGTACGAGCTACTGTCTCGCTTCCGCATGGGAGTGGTAAGGTTACTCGGGTGGCTGTTTTTGCTCAGGGTGATAAGGCGACTGAAGCTCAGGATGCCGGAGCTGATTTTGTCGGAGGCGAGGATCTCGCCGAAAAGATTAAGGGTGGCTGGACTGATTTTGATGTTGCAATTGCCACACCGGATATGATGAAGGTTTGTGGTAAGTTAGGCAAGATTCTTGGCCCGCGCGGTCTTATGCCTAACCCGAAAACTGGTACCGTTACCATGGATCTGACTCGGACGATTAAAGAAGTTAAGGGCGGCCGGATTGAGTTCAGGGTCGATCGACAAGCCAATGTCGCAGTTGCAATTGGCAAACTGTCTTTCGATGAGGACAAGATTGTCGAAAACGCTCATGCTTTCATCCAAGCGGTTCTGGCGGCAAAGCCGGCGGTAACCAAGGGGGCCTATTTCCTGGGAGCCTCGATTTGTTCGTCTATGAGTCCTGGGATTAAACTCGACCATGCTGATTTGCTGGCAGCGGTACGGAAGTAGAGAGGAGCTGTCAGATATGTTGAGAACACAAAAAGCAGATGTGGTAGCCCAAATCAAGGAACTCTTTGAGAAATCGGGCGCATATTTTATCACTGATTATCAAGGTCTGAACGTGGCCAATATGACTGTTCTGCGCAAGGAACTGCGTGAGAATAATGTCAATTATCTGGTGGCCAAGAATACTCTTTTCCGCTTGGCGGCTAAAGATGCCGGAGTTGACGGTCTCGACGAATACTTTGTGGGACCGACTGCGATTGCTTTTGCGAATGATGATCCGTCAGTGGCGGCCAAGATTCTACACGAGTCATACAAGAAAACCGAACTGCCGCGCTTCAAGGTGTTTATGGTTGAAGGTCAGCTTCACCAGGCCGATGAGGTCAAGGTTTTGGCTGACTTGCCATCGCGTGATGTTCTATTGTCGCAGGTGGTGGCGGCGGTTGAAGCACCATTTACGGAACTTATTGGTTCCCTCGATGGTTTCTTCCGCGAGCTTATTGGTTTGGTCGACGCTTTGGAAGAAAAGAAAAAGGGCGAAGGCTGAAATAGGAACTATAAGACCTGAAATGGGCTGTATTGTCCCCAAAGCTTCTAGGCGGTTGGTCTTACCGCTTGGGGTTAAAGCCGGTCCTGAATTATATAGAGTTACTGAATTTTAGGAAAATAAGAGCAGTTTTTTGAAAGGTATATATCGTGGCAAACGAGACTATTGACAAGATCGTCGAGCAGATTGAAGGCTTGACAGCGATGGAACTGGCCGATCTTTCCAAGGCTATCCAGGATAAATTTGGTGTAACCGCGGCCGCTCCGATGGCCTTTGCTGGCCCGATGGCTGGTGCTGGTGCTGAAGCTGTGGAAGAGAAGACGGCTTTTGATGTTATGCTTAATGCCGTGGGTGACAAGAAGATACAGGTTATTAAGGCTGTCCGTGAACTTACTTCACTGGGACTCAAAGAAGCCAAAGACCTGGTCGAATCTGCTCCGGTTGCTGTGCTTGAAGGCGCATCTAAAGATGATGCTGAAGCCGCCAAAGCCAAGCTCGAAGGGGTTGGCGGTCAGATAGAAATTAAGTAGTTTGTTGACTTTTGATGGGCCGGGGGCCATAATAACCCCGGTTTGGAACATAATCGTGGGCGAACGGGCGGGCAATTACGCCTTCCCGGATCGCTCTGTTGGTGAGTAATCTGCATTAGCAGCTCCCTGGAATGCCTTTGGGCATCGGGAGAAGAATGGAATAAATGGCAGGACCACCATTGTCTCTTGGTTGTCTATTCGATTTGAACTTTCCCTGTTGGAGTAGTACGTCTGCGACAGGGTTTTTCTACCTGTAGGAGGGTATACTTTTGGCTCAGTCAGTGAAGATCAGGCAGAGCTATGCCAAAATCCCCGACGCCTGTGACATGCCCAATCTTTTGGATGTCCAGCTTAAGTCCTACAACGATTTTCTACAGATCGACGTGCCTGCGGCAAGTCGTGAGAAGATCGGACTGCACAAAATATTTAGCGAGATTTTCCCGGTTTCTGATATCCATGAGAATTTCTCTCTTGAGTATGTCGGTTATCATTTGGGACCCAGGCGTTACACTATCGACGAATGTCGCGAACGCAATATGACGTTTGCGGCACCTCTGAAAGTGACCATGCGACTAATTTCTCGCCAGGGAGATGGCGACGAAAAAGAAGTCAAGGATATCATGGAGCAGGATGTCTACCTTGGCGAGTTGCCGGTGATTACCGAGTGGGGCACATTTATCGTTAATGGTGCCGAGCGGGTAATTGTCAGTCAGTTGCATCGTAGTCCAGGGGTGTTCTTTGATGAAAGCACACACCCTAATGGCAAGAAGCTCAATTCTGCGCGGGTTATCCCGTATCGTGGAAGTTGGGTTGAATTTGCGCTGGATATCAACGATATCATGTGGGTCTATATTGATTCCAAGCGCAAAATGCCAGCGACTGCGCTCATGCGGGCCATTGGTTACTCAACTGATGAAGACCTGCTTGATCTCTATTATGACGTCCATAAACTGAGTCTCACGGGCAAGAAGGTCGAGGATAGCTATGGCGCTTTCCTTGCCGAAACGATTGTCGATCAAGAGACTGGCGAGGTGTTGTTTGCGGTTGGCGTCGAACTTGACGAAGATACCGTCGTAAAGATCAAAGAGGCTGGCAAAAAATCGATCCGTATTGTCCCGCGTGATGAGAATCGTAACGCTTATGTGATCTTGAATACGATCAAGAAAGATCCGACCAAGTCCAAGGAAGATGCGCTCGTCAAGATTTACTCTCTGATGCGCCCGGGTGAACCGCCGACTATGGAGATGGCTGAAACCTTACTGGAGAAACTTTTCTTTAGCAACAAACGGTATGATTTGGGCGAAGTTGGTCGGTATATGATCAACCAACGTTTAGGCCTTGATATTCCGCTTGACTTCACCGTGTTCGACAACAAGGATTTTGTGTCGATAACCAAGTATCTGATCGGTCTTTGCAATGATGAAGGTTTTACTGACGATATCGATCATTTGGGTAATCGTCGCGCTCGAACAGTTGGTGAGTTGCTGTCGAATTTGTTCTCGGTCGGTTTGTCGCGTGTGGCGCGGACAATCCGCGAGCGTCTTTCACTGAAAGATCAAGAAAACGTAACCCCGCAATTGTTGGTCAATGCTCGTACGGTTTCATCGGTGGTCGAGAGTTTCTTCGGTTCCTCGCAGTTATCGCATTTTATGGATCAAACCAACCCTCTGTCGGAGTTGACAAACAAACGACGCTTGTCGGCGTTAGGCCCGGGTGGTCTAACTCGTGAGCGTGCCGGTTTTGAGGTGCGTGATGTACATCATACGCACTATGGCCGGATGTGTCCGATTGAGACCCCTGAAGGTCCGAATATTGGGCTGATCACCTCAATGGCGACTTTTGCTCGCATCAATCGCTACGGTTTCCTTGAGACACCGTATCGCAAAGTTTCCAAGGGGAAAGTTACTGGTGATATCCAGTACCTGTCAGCCGATGAAGAAGACCGCTACCTGATTGCTCAGGCTAACGAGCCGATCGATTCAAAGGGCAAGTTCGTTAACGCTGATGTCGTGGCGCGACGGCGGAGTGACTATCCGCTGGTTAAGGCCGAAGATGTTCAGTATATGGATGTTTCGACCAGGCAGACCGTGTCGGTTGCGGCCTCGTTGATTCCATTCCTTGAGCATGATGATGCTAACCGTGCTCTGATGGGTTCCAATATGCAGCGCCAAGCGGTACCTTTGTTGATAACCGAGTCTCCGGTTGTTGGAACTGGCATGGAACGCAGAGTGGCTCTGGACTCCGGTGTCGTGGTGCTTGCCAAGCGAGCCGGTACCGTACTTTATTCTGATGCGGAACAAATTGTTATAAAGCCCAATGCTCGGAGGAGCCCTGGTTCTCTGGGTTATATCGAAAACGATACTTACAAGCTGACTAAATACCGTCGTTCAAACCAAGACACCTGTATAAACTATATTCCAGTTGTTCACGATGGGGTCCAGGTAGAGGCTGGTGATGTTATTGCCGACGGTCCGGCTGTTGACAGTGGCGAGCTTGCTTTGGGCAACAATGCGTTGGTCGCATTCATGCCCTGGCGTGGGTATAACTATGAGGATGCTATCATCCTTTCGGAGCGTCTCGTCCAACAGGATATTTTTACTTCGATTCATATTGAAGTTTTTGAACTTCAAGTTCGTGACACCAAACGTGGCTCTGAAGAAATCACCCGTGAGATCCCCAATGTCTCTGAGGAAGCACTCCTCAATCTTGACGAGCACGGTATCATTCGGGAAGGTGCCGATGTTGAAGCCGGCGATATTTTGGTTGGGAAGGTAACGCCTAAGGGTGAAACCGAATTGTCACCGGAAGAGCGTCTCCTGAGAGCTATTTTTGGTGAAAAAGCTGGTGACGTGCGCGATGCTTCCCTCAAGGCACCTCCGGGTATGAGGGGGGTTGTAATCAAAACGCAGGTATTCAGTCGCAAAGAGCGTACAGCTGAATCCAAGAAGGAAGAAGTCAAGTTGCGTGCTATGGTTGATGATGAGTTCAACCGGCTGAAACTGGAGATCACCAGACTTCGTAATCAAAGGTTGGGTGAACTTCTGGATGGGCAGACTTCCCGGATTATTCGCTCTGCGGTTGATAACTCGATTTTGGTGCGTTCCGGACACAAGTTCAAGGCTGAATTCTTCGAGAGTTTTGATATTGATAGCGCAGTTGCCCCGAAGGGATTCTGTTCTGATGACAAACTCAACAAGCAGGTCGAGAATGTTATCTCGGAAGCGGCCGAGTTGATCGCCGCCAAAGAGCAGTATCACGATATCGAAGTTGACAAGATTGTTCGTGGTGCCGAACTACCGCCGGGAGTCAAGCAGTTGGTCAAGGTGACCGTGGCTATTCGTCGCAAGATTTCGGTGGGCGACAAAATGGCTGGACGGCATGGTAACAAGGGTGTTGTCTCCAAGATTGTGCCGATCGAGGATCTGCCGTATATGGCTGACGGCACCACTCTTGATGTCATTCTAAATCCCCTTGGTGTTCCATCGCGTATGAATATCGGCCAGATATTGGAAACTCACCTCGGGTGGGCGGCCAAGAAACTGGGAACGAATTTGGCTACGCCGGTCTTTGATGGCGCTTCCATTGAAGATATCGAAGCCAAATTGGTGGAAGCCGATCTGCCTGTCACGGGCAAAATGGTACTCTATGATGGTCGCAGTGGTCTGCCTTTAGAGAATGAGGTTACGGTGGGGTATATCTATATGCTCAAGTTGTCCCACCTGGTTGATAATAAGATTCACGCTCGGTCGATCGGGCCATACTCGTTAGTTACCCAACAGCCGTTGGGCGGCAAGGCGCAGTTTGGCGGACAGAGATTTGGTGAGATGGAGGTTTGGGCGCTGGAAGCTTATGGTGCCGCTTACACTCTGCAGGAGATGCTCACGGTCAAATCTGACGATGTGACTGGTCGTAGTCGTGTATATGAAGCGATTGTCAAAGGTGAAAACCCACCAGAACCTGGTTATCCTGAGGCCTTCAATGTCCTCATTAAGGAATTGCAGGCTCTCGGTCTTGATCTCACTTTGGTTGAGAAATAGACTATGTGGAATGGAAGAACACAGTCCTTTGTGGACTTGAGAGATAAAGGAGTTAGTTGTGGGTGATTTCGGCAACCGAACTCGTGGTCAGCAGAAGAAACCATCGGATTTTGGGGCAGTCCAAATCCAGATTGCCTCTCCGGAGGTTATCCTCTCGTGGTCATTCGGTGAAGTGACCAAACCGGAGACGATCAACTATCGATCGTTCAAACCGGAACGAGATGGACTGTTTTGCGAACGTATCTTTGGCCCGGTCAAGGATTGGGAATGTAACTGTGGCAAGTACAAGCGGATCCGGTTTCGTGGTATTGTTTGCGATCGCTGTGGGGTCGAGGTTACGCAGTCCAAAGTACGTCGCGAGCGTATGGGTCATATTGAACTGGCTGTGCCTGTTTCGCATATCTGGTACTTTAAGTCGCTTCCGTCGCGGATCGGCAATATGCTTGATCTCTCGATTCGTGAATTAGAACGAATCCTCTACTATGAAAATTATATTATGATTGAGCCGGGGAATTCTTCCTATCAGGTGGGTGATGTTCTCACCGAGGATGAATACTCTGAATTGGAAGAAGCTGGTAAGGAATTCAATGCTGGGATGGGCGCAGAAGCCGCCTATGAACTTCTCAAAGCACTCGATGTCGACGAAATGGTGGCGACCCTGCGGGCCAGCATCAAGGTGGAGACTTCAGTTCAGCGGAAGAAAGATTCGCTCAAACGTCTGCGTATTTTCGAGGCTTTCCGGCAGTCGCAGAACCGTCCCGAATGGATGATCATGAAGGTGGTACCAGTGATTCCGCCCGACCTGCGTCCGTTGGTTCCGTTGGAAGGTGGTCGTTTTGCCACTTCTGATCTGAATGATCTATATCGTCGTGTGATCAATCGTAATAATCGGCTCAAGAAGCTTATGGATATCCAGGCACCGGAAGTCATTCTGCGTAATGAAAAGCGGATGCTTCAGGAATCTGTAGATGCCCTTTTCGATAATGGTCGGCGAACGCATTCGGTTCGTGGTGATTCCAAGCGGCCACTCAAGTCATTATCTGATCTGCTCAAAGGCAAGCAGGGGCGTTTTCGGCAGAATCTGCTCGGTAAGCGTGTTGACTATTCTGGTCGTTCTGTAATTGTAGTTGGTCCAGAACTGAAATTGTATCAGTGTGGTCTGCCTAAGAATATGGCGTTAGAGTTGTTTAAGCCCTTTATTATTATGAAGTTAGAAGAGAAGGGCTATGTGCAAACGGTCAAGTCGGCCAAGAAATTGGTCGAACATGAGAGGCCGGAAGTTTGGGATATTCTCGAGGAGATCATTGAAGATCACCCGGTTATGCTCAACCGCGCGCCAACCCTTCACCGTCTTGGTATTCAGGCTTTCTATCCGGTGTTAGTGGAAGGTAAAGCAATTCGTTTACATCCGCTGGTCTGTGCCGCGTTTAATGCTGACTTTGATGGTGACCAGATGGCGGTCCACGTACCGTTGTCGTTTGAGGCCCAATTGGAAGCACGGATTTTGATGCTTTCGACAAACAATATCCTGGTGCCATCATCGGGACGACCGATCACGGTACCGTCGCAGGATATGGTCCTTGGTTGCTACTATGTTACCAAATCTCGCACTGGTGAGAAGGGTGAGGGGATGACTTTCCACTGTCCCGATGAAGTAATCTCGGCCTTGGATCACGGTTTCGTAACTCTTCATTCATTGATTAAGGTACGGATGGATGGTCAGTTGTTAGAAACTACACCGGGACGGATTATTTTCAATGGTTGTCTACCCAAGAGTCTCCCGTACTTTAATACGTTGGCCAAGCGGAGCCAACTTGAGCAACTGGTGCATGATTCTTTCTGGCACGCTGGTCACAATGAGACGATCCTATTTTTGGATCGATTGAAAACACTCGGTTTTGAATATGCTACTTTGGCTGGAATAACGGTATCGATTAATGATCTGCATGTTCCGGAAGGTAAAGAAAAACTCCTAACGATAGCCAAAAAGCAGGTCTCAAAGATTCAGAAACAGTACGAGCGGGGCTTTATCACGTTCAGTGAACGTTATAATCAGGTGGTTGATACCTGGACCCGGACTACTTCGGATGTAGCTGAAGAAATGTTCAGCAACCTGGCCGCTCAGGACCAGGGTTTTAACCCGATTTTCATGATGGCCGATTCTGGTGCTCGTGGTTCGAAAGAGCAGATTCGTCAGTTAGCTGGCATGCGTGGTTTGATGGCCAAGCCACAGAAGAAGATCACTGGTGGAGTAGGCGAGATTATCGAAACCCCTGTGACTTCAAACTTCCGTGAAGGGCTTAGTGTTCAGGAGTATTTTATCTCCACGCACGGTGCTCGTAAGGGTTTGGCTGACACCGCCTTGAAGACTGCTGACGCTGGTTATCTCACGCGTCGTCTGGTTGATGTAGCGCAGGATGTTATTGTCCGAGAACCTGACTGTGGGACGATTCTGGGGCTGACAGTGGCGGCCCTGAAAGAGGGTGAGGAAATCATTGAGTCGCTCAGTGACCGTATTTTGGGTCGGGTGGCTTTGGAAGATATCTTTGATCCGATTACTGAGGAAGTGATTGTTGAGGCTGGTGTTGAGATTCGGGAAGAAATGGCCGCCAAAATTGAGAAGGCTGGTGTGGAATCGGTTCGTATTCGCTCGGTACTGACCTGTGAGGCGAAATTTGGTGTCTGTGCGGCATGTTACGGACGAAATCTCGGTACTATGGAAATGGTCGATATAGGTGAGGCGATTGGAGTTATTGCCGCCCAGTCGATTGGTGAACCAGGCACGCAGTTGACACTACGTACTTTCCATATTGGTGGTACCGCGGGTCGTATCGCGGAACAATCCCAAGTTGAGGCCAAATACAACGGTACTCTGGTGCTCGAAAATGTCACATCGGTTGACCGTAAGGATGGCACAGTTGTGGTGACAAGTCGGGACGGTGTTGGTGAAGCTCATATTATCGATGCTGATAAGCGGGTGCGTTCCAGACTTAAATTACCGTACGGTGCCAACTTACTTATTAAAGACCAACAGGAAGTCAAGTCGGGAGATGTCATCTTCGAGTGGGATCCGTACACCGGAACCATTGTTTCGGAACGTAAGGGAAAGATTAAGTTCAAGGATATAATTAAAGATGTTACTGTCCGCGAGGAGATAGATAATCAGACTGGTTTGCGCCAGCTCAAGATCATTGAGCAACGCGACAAATCGCTTTTCCCGACCATTAACGTCCAGGGTCCAAGCGGGCGCACAATTGCCAGTTATCGGATTCCGACCGATGCACAACTTCAGGTTCAGGATGAACAGGACGTGGAGCTGGGTGATCAACTGGTCAAAATGCCCCGAGTGATCTCCAAGTCACGCGATATCACCGGCGGTTTGCCACGTGTAGCGGAGCTTTTTGAAGCTCGCCGTCCACACGATCAGGCCGTTGTTACTGAAGTTGACGGTGTGGTCGAGTTTGGGAAAATCATTCGTGGTCAACAGCAGATCATCGTCAAGGACGAAGTCGGGGATTCCCGTGATTATCTGGTACCTCATGGCAAACACATGATGGTTCACGATGGTGACCAGGTTCAGGCTGGTGATCGGTTGTGTGAAGGCCCAGTCGACCCGCACGATATTCTGAGTATTCTGGGTGTTTACGAGGTGCAGGCGTACCTTGTGAATGAGATCCAGGAAGTCTACCGTTTGCAGGGTGTGAAAATAAACGATAAACATATCGAGATTATTGTCCGACAAATGCTTCAGAAGGTTCTGATTGACACGTCGGGAGATACTAACTTCCTGGAAGGCGAAAAAGTCGATAAAATCAGATTCCTTGAAGAAAACTCCAGGATTATTGCCGAGGGTGGCGAACCGGCTACAGCCGAGCCGTTATTGCTGGGCATCACCCGCGCCTCACTTTCAACCGAGAGTTTCATCTCGGCGGCCTCGTTCCAGGAGACCACTAAGGTCTTGACGGAAGCGGCGGTGGCAGGCAAGGTGGACAATCTGCTGGGGCTGAAAGAGAATGTGATTATTGGGCATTTGATCCCGGCTGGTACTGGAATTGAGAAGTATCGTGGTGTTGACGTTCTTGAGCCTGAAGATGAGGCGGAATTGCCGGATTCTGAGAGCCGAGAGCCAATTACAGACATTTTCAAGGAAAATGCGTAGTATTGATCCGAAAAAAGCCTTGACAATGTGAGCACTTTAGATAAATTGCTGATCCGAATTTGATAGTATAGTATGATTATGTTTAGTAGGAGCAACATTGCCAACGATTAACCAACTTATCCGTAAGGGACGCAAACGGATAGTCGAAAAAACCAAAGCCCCAGCCATGGGCGGTTGCCCCCAGAAGAGGGGTGTCTGCACCCGTGTTTACACTTCGACGCCTAAAAAGCCGAATTCGGCACTTAGGAAAGTCGCCAGGGTGCGTCTCACCAACAAGATAGAGGTTACGGCCTATATCCCCGGCGAAGGGCACAATTTGCAGGAACACTCAATCGTGTTAATCCGCGGTGGCAGAGTCAAGGATTTGCCGGGTGTTCGGTATCATATCGTTCGGGGTACTATGGATACCTCTGGTGTGGCAGATCGCACCCAGCGTCGCTCCAAGTATGGAACCAAGAGACCGAAGAAGTAGGCGGGTAGGAAATAGATGTCCAGAAGAATAAAGAACCAGAAGCGTAACACCCAGCCGGACCACAAGTTCAAGGACATGTTGGTAGCGGAATTTGTTGCCTGTCTGCTTAAGCGAGGCAAGCGTTCCACGGCCGAACATCTGTTTTATGATGCCTTGGAACTGGTTGACAATAAAACCGGACAGAGCGGTTTGGAAGTATTTCATAAGGCGATGGAAAATGTCAAGCCGACGCTTGAAGTTAAATCGAGACGGGTTGGTGGTGCCACTTACCAGGTTCCGGTTGAGGTCCGTGCTGGTCGCCGCAAAGCGCTGGCTATTCGCTGGTTGATATCCTACTCACGTGGTAGGAACGAAAAGACTATGGCTGATAGATTGGCGGCCGAATTTATGGCCGCGGCTAATAACGAAGGTGGATCAGTTAAGAAGAAGGAAGATACGCATAAGATGGCTGAGGCCAACAAGGCCTTTGCTCACTTCAGATGGTAAGGTTTGACTCTCTGTCTTGCGCGATCGGAGAGTGACTGTTTAGAATTGCAGACTGCTGAACTGCGAGGATTTGACTTGAGCAGCAATAATTTGTAAAGTCTTTTAGCTGACGCTAAGGTTTTCCAACCCTGCTAGTCGGGAAACCACAAACTCGGCTTGAGGCGATTACGTTTTTAACGAGTTTATGGTAAGATTTAGTAGGGTATTTTAATGTCCGCTCGTCCGGATCTAACAGTTATTCGTAACATCGGAATTATGGCTCATATAGACGCGGGTAAAACCACGACTACTGAGCGGATTCTGTATTATACCGGTCGTACTCACCGAATGGGTGAGGTGCACGACGGTTGTGCTACGATGGACTGGATGGCCCAGGAAAAAGAGCGTGGCATTACTATTACTTCGGCCGCTACTACCGCCTACTGGCGCAAACATACCATCAATATTATTGATACCCCCGGGCATGTTGATTTCACGGTTGAAGTTGAACGCTCGTTGCGAGTCCTTGATGGTGCGGTAGCGCTGTTTTGTGCCGTTGGTGGGGTGGAACCTCAGTCTGAAACTGTTTGGCGTCAAGCCGATAAATACGGCGTACCCCGGATTGCCTACGTAAACAAGATGGATCGTACTGGCGCATCTTTTTCTAACGCACTCAAAGCTATGAATAAACGTTTTGCCACCAAGTGTGTGGCAATAGCGATCCCAGCCGGCGAAGGCGAAATGTTTGCCGGCATTATTGATTTGATGACCATGAAGTTCAGAGTTTTCCATGAGGATTCTCAGGGAACCACTTTTGATGATCTACCTGTTCCGGACGATATGCTGGATACCGCAAATGAGTATAGAGAGAAACTGTTGGAGGCGGTGGCCGAAGTTGACGACCTCCTCCTCGAACAGTTCCTTCATGACGAGCCGTTAGATCCGGTAGAGGTAATGAAAGCGGTTCGACAGGCAACCATTCAGTCTAAGATGGTGCCAGTGCTCTGTGGCTCTTCTTTCAAGAACAAGGGTATACAGAAGCTACTTGATGCGATTGTCGATTTCCTGCCTGCGCCGACTGATATGCCCCCGGTCAAGGGTACAGATGTTAAGAAGACCGATAAAGTTATTGAACGCAAACCGGATGTCGATGAACCGGCTTCGGCTTTGGCTTTCAAAATAGTTACTGATCCCCATGTTGGGCGTCTTACGTATCTGAGGGTTTATTCCGGCGAAATTAAGGCCGGTTCTTACCTGCAGAATCCAGCCAGCAAGACCAAGGAACGGGTCGGACGGTTATTGCGGATGCATTCCAACAAACGGGAAGATATTACGTCTGCTTATGCCGGCGATATTGTCGCGGTGATCGGTTTTCGTAAAACAACTACTGGTGATTCTCTCTGCGATGTCAAGCATCCCATTGTGTTGGAACGCCCAGTGTTCCCCGAACCGGTCGTTATGGTCGCCATAGAGCCGAAAACACGGGCTGATCATGATAAACTGTCCGATGGGCTTGCCCGCTTGGCCGAGGAAGATCCCACTTTTAAGGTGAGGGTCGATGACGAGACAGGCCAGACTATAATATCGGGTATGGGTGAACTTCACCTTGATATATTAGTAGACAGGTTGCTCCGCGAGTTTGGTGTTAAGGCCGGTGTCGGTCAACCTTCGGTGTCTTACAAGGAGACTATCACCAAAGAAGTAGAGGCTGAAGGCAAGTTTGTACGGCAATCTGGTGGTAAAGGTGCCTATGGGCATGTCAAAATGAGAATTAAACCCACAACTGGTGATATTCATTTCCAATTTGACAATAAAACAGTTGGCGGAACCATCCCACGCGAATATATTTCCTCGGTCGAAAAAGGCGCTCGGGAAGCCATGGAGAATGGTGTCCTGGCAGGCTATCCGCTGACCGGAATCCACTGTGAGTTGTATGACGGCAGTTATCATGAAGTTGACTCAAGTGAGATGGCTTTTAAGGTCGCCGGATCAATGGCCTTGCAGGATGGTGCCCGTCGTGCCAAACCGGTACTGTTGGAGCCGATCATGAGTGTGGAAGTAGTGGTGCCGGAAACATATATGGGGGCGGTCGTCGGTGATTTGAATTCCCGGCGCGGCAAGATCTCCGGTATGTTGCCACGAGGCGAAGTAACTGTGATCGCCGTTAAGGTGCCGTTGTCGGAAATGTTTGGTTATGCCAACACACTGCGAAATATCTCGCAGGGTAGAGCCGTATTTTCGATGGAGTTCGCAAGGTATTCTCAGATGCCGAACGAAGTGAGAAAGAAAATGATTGATGGAGTTATAGCGTAAGCTAGAGGAGCCACCGATGGCTAAGGAAAAGTTTGAACGCACGAAGCCGCATGTAAAC
>JAGGTI010000076.1 GCA_021163775.1 Candidatus Zixiibacteriota bacterium | reverse complement strand
GAATTACCCTAACCCGTTCAATCCATCGACAATTATCAGTTTTTCACTGCCGAGCGCCGGGTTTGTCAATATCAACGTCTTCAATATCCTTGGTCAGCAGGTGGTCAATCTGGTTGAGGAGTACCGGGAAGCCGGTGTTCATCAGGTCGAGTTCGATGGGGCTAACTTCCCCAGCGGTATCTATTTCTATCGCCTCCAGCATTCCGGGGGCAGTGTTACGCGAAAAATGACCCTCGTCAAATAAACGTTTCCCGGCGACCTGCCGATAATTATGGGGACGGCGTACCAACGCCGTCCCTGATTTATTTGTAGGTTAATGGAAGCGCTGATGACGCAAATCGCAGAACAGAAGAAACAGGTTAAAATTGGTGATTATGTTCTGACCGGCAAGATCGGTCAGGGTGGGATTGCCGAAATTTTTCGTGCTTGTCAGGAATCGCTTGGCCGCGATGTCGCTATCAAGATTCTTTTCCCTAAGTTCTGTAACGATCCAGAGATTTTACGTCGCTTTGAACGCGAATCTGTGGTGATCGCCCGCTTGAACCATCCCAATATCGTGCACGTCATTGACAAGGGCAAAGCCGGCAACCGGTACTACTTTGTTATGGAATATGTCGACGGGACTTCTTTGCGCGAAGTGATTGACTCGCCCAATATCCCCCTTCGAACAAAATTGGATATGATCGCCCAGATGTGCAAAGCGCTCGACTATGCACACAAGAATGGGGTTATTCACCGTGATATCAAACCGGCCAATATCCTGATTGATCGACAGGGCAACCCGCGAGTCGCTGATTTTGGCATTGCCCAGATAGTAGGCACACCCGAAGGGGAGATGACTTCCTCAGACGTAATTATGGGCACGCTTGCTTACATGTCTCCGGAACAGAAGGTCAGTTCCACCAATGTCGACCAGACTACTGATATCTACGCTACCGGGGTTATGATCTATGAAATCATGGTAGGCAAGAAACCGTTAGGTCGGTTTAAGATGCCCTCGGAACTTAATTCAAAGCTTTCTACGGAATACGACACTCTGATACAAAGGTGTCTCGCTCAGGAGCCGAAGGATCGTTACCAGTCGGCGACTGAGTTGAAAAACGCCATTCTGAATATAATTGGTGGTGGCAAGAACAGTCAGGATACTTCGAAATTGGCTGTGGCTGATGTCGAGTCGTTTGTTGGCAACTGTCAGTTTCTGGATACCATCAAGGAGACCAAGTTTGGTTCCACTATTTTGGTGGAGAATAAGGTCACCAAGAAGCTGTATGTCATAAAGAAGCACACTAAGGGGGAGGCGGGTCGCAAAGAAGCCAAGATGCTCTCGTCGCTCAAGCACAAGAGCATTATCAATATCCTTGGTTGTGGTGGTAACACCAAGCAAACTGTAGTGGTTTGTGACTATGCCCAGGGTGGTTCGCTCGCGGAACGTATGGTGCGCAAGTATGATTGGTCGAAGGCTGTGGATATCGGTCTGCAAATCGCAGATGGTCTTGACTTTGCGCACAAGAACAACATCGTGCATGGCAATCTGAGGCCAGCCAATATCCTATTCGATGCCGATGATCAGGTGAAGATTACCGATTTTGGTTTGCCGATGCACTACGATGCGGCCGGTAAGAAAAACTGGTACAACGCACCCGAACACAAAGTTTCGCGACAGGGCGATGTCTATTCTGTTGGTGTTATCCTGCATCAAATGCTGACCAACCGCAACCCCACCTATGATGCCGCCGGAGTACTCCGCCTTGATGATATCTCAGGACAGGTACCGGAAGAAATCCAGAAGATGCTTTCCAAACTGTTGGCCGTCAGGGTGGCGCTTCGCTATAAATCAATGAACGAACTGATTCTCGACTACGATGATTTTGAGCAACGCCGACTGGTGGCTCAGCGACGCCAACAGCGTACAAAAGATGAGCATGTAGTCCAGAAGAAATCTTTGCCCGGCTGGGTTTTGGTGGCGGCCGGTGCTATTTTGATTACTACGATCGCAATTGTGCTATACTTATCCGGCGCTTTCAACTAAGTCAAATATCTTTCAGTCATCAACCCGCATTGTCACGCCCCGAGTAGGCGTGACCTGTCTGATGTGTGGGCGGCACCCTGAATCAAGAAAGCCCACCCGATGGGTGGGGTACAGTATTCTTAGCAGACTTTGCAATCAAGTCAGGCTGAGCTTGTCGAAGCCTCTTCTGTTTCATGCTACCTCACACTTCGACAAGCTTATCTATGGTCTGGTCCCCTTGAGGCCTACCACTTGTACTGTGATTAGCAAACGTTCCTGTCCGTCAGAATTCATGACCACAAATCATCGCAGAAAACAAGACTATCCACTCTTGGTTGAAACGTCGAATCATGCGAATCCCCCAACTCCGGTTTCATTAAACCGTATCACACATAATAAGTGGCTCTACGGTTATTCTGCGAACGCGAGTGGACATGGGCATCCGCCTGCGCGGATGTGACAGAAAAAAGTGTATGTGACGGAGAAGATAGGTGTGATGGAAAAAGGAATTCGTAGGTCACGGTTGCTTGCAACCTGACACCACACAATGTCGGAACCGCAAGGGGTTCCGACCTGCTATCTGCCTCACAGCATCCGAAAGACAAAACCAAGAGCGAGCGTTTCTTTGAAGCGGGCCTTTTTCTCGGTCTCTTTGTCGTACAGAATCTGAGTGTAAAGACTGACACTGATCACTTTCGAGACCGCCGCTGAAAACGTATTCTCGAAATTGACATCGACTGCTTTCCAGAAATCTTCCGCTTCGGTGCCAGCCAGAGCAACGTCATCGGACTGCGATGAGAACATCGCTTTGTAGAGCGTCAACTTGGTGACATACTGGATCCGTTTGGATAGCATCAAAGTAGCATCAGACACCGATTCGATACCGCCGTCCGTCACCGTTGTACTCTCAGTGTTCAGGTCGGTATCGATCACGCTCCTGGCGATAGTTTGACGCACCGCTAAACCAAGACGGCTGACGATTGACTCGGTCTCGGTTTTGTGAAACTGACGCGCGATACCGCCCGACTCGGTCAGTTTGAGCGGACTAAAATATAGCTTCTTGGCCTCGACTTGGCCGTCGAAGAACTGAGTTTCCAATCGAAACGCGGCGTACGGATCAACCAATCCGTTAAGCGTGAAGCGTGCCACGTTTTCCCAGTCAATCAGATCGGTTGATTTTTTCGGTTTCTGCCAGTTTTTCTCAATTTCACCAGTGATCGGATTTTCGACAATATTCTGCGTATGCGTCTGACCAAATTTGAGGCGCAACGTGGTTTTGAAATCGATCTTTGAACTGAGTTGACGCTCGGCGGTGCCGTCGAGATTCCAGACCCAGTTGATCGAACCGGCTTCACCGCCCACCCAAGAGTCGGAATACGAGGCTTGGGTAACTGTCAGGTCGGTGACGAGTGAATTGTTCCAACCGGTATTGGTGGTGTCGTCCTGAGCGGCACTAGTAACGCTCAAAGCAACTATGGTCAGGCAAAAGAAAAGAAATAGGACTGTACGCATCAGTGAATCCTTTTGTTCTAAATAGTTAGCGTCGCATTTTTAGTAGTGTGACGCCATTGCAATTTGTTGGCAATGAAAACAATGTTGTCGTCAATTAGTTCCGAACGACTCGTCATCGTTGGGATAATCACCAGAACGGACATCTTCAATAAAGCGTCGCGCGGCATCAGAGATGATCGGTGGTAAGTCGGCATACTCTCGCAGGAATTTCGGTTTGAACCCAGGGTCGCGCAGGCCGAGAATATCATTGATAACCAGTACCTGGCCATCGCAATTTGGTCCGGCACCGATACCTATTGTTGCCGTTGTTTTGAGCGCGGCGGTAATTTCTGAGGCGACCTCGGTATCCATCAGCTCGAGAACCATAGAAAAACAACCAGCTTCTTCAAGAGCGAGTGCCGACTCCATCAGGTAGGCTCGTGATTCTTTGCCCCGTCCCTGAACTTTGGGGCCGCCGATCCGGTTGATTGATTGGGGTGTCAGGCCAATATGCCCCATCACCGGAATGCCACATTCTATTAAGCGCTTGATCGTGGGAACCATTTCGGTCCCGCCCTCGATTTTGACTGATTCAGCGCCGCCTTCAGCTAAGAACCGACCTGCATTTAGAATCGCGGTTTCGATTGATGGCTGGTATGACATAAATGGCATGTCGGCTACGATCAACGCTTTATCGTTACCGCGCGCGACCGCCGCAGTGTGACTGACCATTATATCCATGCCGATTGGTAGTGTTGTTTGAAATCCGTGAATGACATTGGAGGCCGAGTCACCGACCAGCAGGATATCGATCCCAACCTGATCAAGCAGTCCGGCCATATAATGGTCGTAGGCGGTCAGCACAGCGATTTTGTTGCCCTGGGATTTCATCCGTCGAATCGTTTGGACTGTCACTTTTTTACGTTTATTGACTACGGACATAATCAGCTCCGGGACGAAGTTGTTTCGCCAGTCGGGATGTAATACTTCTTGCCAGCTATCGGGCGGGATATTTGTTCAATGAGATCGTCAAAATGTTCTGGCCGATGGACAAAGTCGATGGCATCGGTCTTAACAACCAGAAGTGGGGTTTCGGAGTAATGGAAAAAGAAATAATCGTAAGCGTTGTTGAGTCGTTTGATATAATCTATATCTATCGGTTTCTCGAAGGGGTGATTCCGTCCTCGGACACGATCCATCAGAATGTGTGTGGATGCCTGCAGGTAGATCACCAGGTCGGGTTGCGGTACATCGCGCGAGAGCGTGGGGGCGATTCTGTTGTACAGGGCAAGCTCCCGCTCCGACAGGTTCACCGAGGCAAAAATAGCATCCTTGGCAAACAGGTAGTCGGATACGATTCTCTGGGCGAAGAGGTCACGCACGGTCAATTGTTGCTGTTGCTGAAATCGGGAGATGAGGAAATACAACTGGCATGACAGCGCGTAGCGTTTGTGATCTTTGTAAAAATCAGAAAGGAACGGATTCTCAAATACTTCTTCATTGATCAGTTGCGCGCTAGTCCGCTCGGCCAGCATCTGAGCAAATGATGTCTTGCCGACACCGATCACGCCTTCAATGGCGATATAGCCAGGATTAGATTTCTCTTGCGACATGGTCCTTGTAGAGTTTAACGGTGGATTGTCCGCTGGTGGTGACGAAATCAGAGAGAGGTTTGCCCGACTTGGGATGTACCGCGTCCGGATCAATCTGAAGAAGCGGGATCAGCACAAAGGCTCGTTTCAGCAGTTGGGGGTGAGGTACGATGAGACTATCTGTGTTGATTTCTCGATCGCCGAAAAGTAGCAGATCAAGATCAATCGTACGTGGTTGTTTCTGCCCCTTTTCTTCGCGGCCCAATTCTTGTTCGATATCTTCCAGCGCGCGCAGGAGTTCACCGGGGGTGTATTCGTAGTCGGCTTTGGCTACCTGGTTGAGGAATTCGGGGGAGTTGTCCGACATATCCTGAGGGCGGGTGTTGTAGATAGCCGACAGGGCAATCAGTTCAAGTCCTTCCACTTGTTCCAGCCGGTGCACCGCTGTTTTGAGAAGCCGTTCGCGGTCACCTAAGTTTGATCCTAGTCCGATATAGATAATCTCAGCCAACAAATCACTCCTGATCGGCAGTATCCGAATCCTGTTTAGTCAGTTTGGTCGCGTCGCTCTGGTGGCGAGTGACTTCCACTTCAATATGTCGCACCTGACCGGCTATTGGTGGGTGCAGTTTGCGTACCCGCAAAGTTACGGTGTACACCTGAAACTTGTCAAGAATTATGCCAGCCAGATCGCTGGCAAGACTTTCGAGCAGAGCGTAGGCTTTTCCTTCGACCGTGTCTTTGATGACAGCGTAGACCTTACCATAATCAACAGTATCAGAGAGATCGTTGGAATGTCCAGCGGGGGCCAGATCGAGTTGTAACTCGCAATCGACCTCAAAGACGCGCCCGGTTTCTTTTTCGGCGGCGCTGACTCCATGGTAACCGTAAAATCTCAGCCCAACTAATCGAATGGCATCGTTCATTGTTACCCTTTCCGTATGACAGTGCGACTATTCTTGATCCGCTCGGTTGCCTTGGATAACGCCTCCAACCCAGCCAATAGACTCAGCCGGATAAAGCCTTCACCGTTGCTACCGAAACCCAGTCCCGGAGTAACCTGGATACCGAAACGTCGCAGTACAGTTTTGGCAAAATCAGTTGAGGGTGTTCGTCGGTCAATTTTGGCCCATACAAAAGGAACGGTCGGTTGTCCGGAGCGTTTCAGTTTGAGGTGGTCGAGTAAGTCACCGGCCTCGGCCGCCGCACGGTGGATTTGTTCGCGGATTGAAGTCAGAGCGGGCGAGGGGTAGTGCTGAATGGCTTCCAGAGCCAGATCAACGAAATAGGATGGCAAATAGCTCGGTAGCAGTCGCGCACTTCGTTTGAGACCGTTGATTGCTTCCCGATTACCCACGGCATAACCAAACGGTAGCGGTGGCAGTCCAAACTGGTATGAGAATGATGCCAGTTCAATACCTACTCTCCGGCCACCTTTGACATCCAGAAGCGATACCGGGGTTCGGGCCGAAACTGACTGGTAGGCGGCGTCATTGACCAGCAGGACATTGAGTTTCCCCGCCTGTTTAGCCAGCGAGGTAATCGCTTTTTCGGTGAATTCGAACCCGGTTGGATTATGGGGCGAATTGATAAACAGCAGGCGGGCCACTCGGCCCAGTCCTGCGGTGATACGGTCAAACTGTGGTTCCCAATCATTCTTGACTGAGACAGTGTAGCCGATCGGTACGCCATTGCAGGCCGTAACCGCAGACCGGTAAGCCGGAATCCCCAGGCCAGGTACGAAAGCTACATCGCCAGCATCGATATAGGCCAAACTTAGCAGGAAGGCTAAATTGGAAATGCCACCACCGATAAATAGCTCTTTGCCTGGTACTATTTTGACTTTGTGCGTTCGTGACAACCAGTCGGCCAGAGTTTCCTTGAGTAGTTCGATCCTGTTGTTCGAAGCCAGTGCCAGGTTGTTCGGTTTTGTGTTGAACTCAGGCGTGAACGATATCGGCCAACGAAACGAGGCCAGATCAATCAGGTCATTGCGTTGCACCAGCCCCTTGTTTCGGCGTGAGGGGACGAATTCAGCTACCGTTGGCGGAAGCTGGTAAAGCCGGTTGGCTTTGTCTATGACAACTTTCCGTATAGGCACGATGATTCCTCGTTAGTCGGAGTTCTGGTTTTCCATCTCTTTACGCAGGCGGATAAGACGTTCCAGATCATATTTTGGTATTTTCTGTGGATCGCCTAATTGGTGACTATAGAAGAGAATTTGCGCTGTATGTTCGATCATGTCAAGGCGGCGATAAGCCTCTTTCAATGAATGTCCCAGTGCGACAAGGCCGTGGTTTCTCAACAGCAGTGCATTATTATTGGCAAGATAACGGTCGACTACCTGCGGTACTTCATCGGTTCCGGGAGCGGCATAGTCGGTCAAAGGTATTGGCCCGACGAACAGGGCCGTTTCCGGCAGTACGTCCCAGGCCAATTCTTTGCCAGCCGAGGCGAAGGCGGTCGCGAAAATGGGGTGAGCATGAACCACCGCCCTGATCTCCGGTCGCCGAGCGTAAATACGAAGGTGCATGGCAGTTTCCGATGACGGTCGGCCGTGGCCTTCTATAACATTGCCTTCCAGGTCAAGCCGAAGCAGGTCGGTTTCGTCGAGGTCACCAAGTTCACGACCGGTTGGTGTCATCAGAATCTGGTCCGGTCCCGATCTAACCGAGATGTTGCCATCAGTCCCGGCCACCTGGTTTCGTTCGGTCAGGAGTTGCCCGACTCGAATCATATCTTGAAATTCGTACAGAAATGTGGTCATCTGTTCAAAGTAGTAGGCGGAACGGCGGAAGTCAACAGGTTGACTGATGGTGCTCAATCAAGTTGGGGATTGTTACTCGCACAGCTAATTGATTGTTATATAGTCGATTATGCGTATCAGCATACTGAATCGCGGATTTATTTCAAGATATTTGGTATCATTTTTGGATGTAAAGCGTAAATATATAATGGGGATAGAAACTTGTTGTAGCACATAGGATTTGCTTGACAATGTGTGTAGTTATGGTTAATATACAAAGCTAACTTCTTTTGGTGGGTAACTTGAAGGAACGTTCTTTCTTTTCAAAATCTTCGAAGCCTGGACGCAAGCGTGTGGCTGGCTACGTCTCGCTGGCGGTGATCTGTGTTCTGTTGGGGATTATCATCGCATCCAATTTGGACCTTACAACACGATCGGAAGCGCAGACACCAGTTAATATCGCTATGACCGGGGCGTTCCCGGTTGTTGATCGGGGTGACGGGCAAGGCGAGTCGCCTTTTGTGGCTGTTGTTGACCGGGTGGCTGAAGCGGTGGTCAATATCTCGGCGACCACCCCTGACCGCCAGGCTCCCTGGTGGATTCGGGGCGGCCATTACTATACCTCCAGTGGTTCCGGGTTCTTTTTTCGTAAGGATGGGTACATCCTGACCAATAACCACGTTATTAACGATGCTCTCAAGGTCACGGTTGTGACTGCGTCTGGATACGAATACGAAGCCCAGCTTGTCGGGGCTGATCCCCAGACCGATCTGGCGGTGTTAAGGATTCAGCCCAAAGAAGAGATTACGGTTATCCCGTTTGGTGATTCGGAAGAGATCAAAGTTGGTGATTGGGCGATTGCTATCGGCAACCCGTTTCCACAACAGGGACTGGATCGGACGGTCACGGTGGGGGTAGTCTCGGCTAAGGGACGGAGTTCTCTAAGTTTTGGTGGTGATACCCCTTATTATCAGAATTATATCCAGACCGATGCCGCTATCAACCCCGGCAACTCAGGCGGACCGCTTTTGAATTTGCGGGGCGAGTGTATTGGAGTGAACGCCGCGATTACCAGCCCAACCGGTTCTTCGGTGGGCATCGGATTTGCGATTCCGGTCAATCTGGCTCGTGCCATTGTTCCTGATCTAATCGCTACTGGGCGGGCAAGTCGGGGGTATTTCGGTGTCCGTTTTAACGACGTGACCGAGCGCGTGGCCAAACAGTACGATTTGGAAGCAGTTAGAGGTATCGTTATTGGTGAAGTCGTTCCGGAATCTCCAGCGGCCAGAGCCGGAATTAGAGAAGGTGATATTGTAACTCGATTCAATAATCAGGAAGTTGCTAACGGAAGTCAGTTCTCGGTTCTGGTTTCTACTGTCCGGCGTGGCAGTGTCGTTCCAATTGACGTGATTAGGGATGGAGTCCTGCTAAGTTTTCAGGCGACTGTTGTTGATCGAGAGACCTGGTTGGCGCAAGCCGAGACTCAGCCTCAATCTGAAGAGGACCGGGTGGAAGTTATCCTGGGGATGGAAATTAGCAGTTATACCGCTGAAATTGCTCGAGATATTAGAGCGGAATTTGTTAAAGGTTTGTACGTTTGGTCGGTGTACCCTGGAACGCCAGCCGATCGGGCTGGAATAACGGCTGGTACGATTGTCATGAAGGTGGGGAGTGCGGAGGTTACGACAGTTGATGAATTGGTGGCGAGGATAAAAGATGAAGGCTCCAAGACGCGTATTCCATTGATTGTTCAGGAACCGAATGGAGCTATTGCCCGGAAGATTATTAGACGTTGAGTATATTTTAATTAGTAGTGAACCAATAACTGGTTAGAGTTGTTGATTTATTCAGATAACCGTTTTGATGAAGGAGTAGTCAAGAAACGTGGCTAAACAATCCCTAAAGTATCGTGACGAAGATAGGTCGCTGGACCTTTATCTACGCGAGATAGGGGAAACTCCTCTTATTAACGCTGCGGAAGAGGTGCGTCTGGCGCGCAAAATAAAGCAGGGCGACAAGAAAGCCCTGGAAAAGCTAACACGTGCCAACCTCCGATTCGTAGTATCAGTTGCTAAGCAGTACCAGAATCAGGGTTTGTCCCTGGCCGATTTAATCAATGAAGGTAATATAGGCCTTATAAAAGCGGCCAAGCGATTTGACGAAACCCGTGGATTCAAATTTATCAGTTACGCTGTCTGGTGGATCCGGCAGGCTATTTTGCAGGCTTTGGCCGAGCAGAGTAGAATTGTAAGGTTACCTCTCAATCGTGTAGGTACGTTGCACAAAATTGGCAAAGTTTCCAGCAGATTAGAGCAGGGTCTGGGGCGGGTTCCGTCTCCGGAGGAAATCGCTAAGGAATTAGAACTGTCTGAGGGAGAGGTCTCTGATACCCTCAAGATTTCCAATTCACATCTGTCGCTCGATGCCCCGTTTTCGGTGTCGGAGGACAATTCCTTGATTGATATCCTGGAGGACGAGTTCCAGCCATCGCCAGACGAAGCTTTGTTGAGTGGTTCGCTCAAGGTGGAGATTGAGAAAGCGTTGGATACTTTGACAGCGCGCGAGTCTGAAGTGATCAACCTGTATTTTGGGTTGAACCACGAAAAGGCTCTCACGCTGGAAGAGATCGGCGCCAGGTTCTCACTTACCCGTGAGCGTGTTCGCCAGATCAAGGAGAAGGCGATTCGGCGGCTGAGACATGCTTCGCGGAGTCGTTCACTCCGAGCATACCTGAACTGACAGGCAATTACCCCATGATCGCAAAAGCCGTCCTCTCAAAAAGGGCGGCTCTTTTTTATGAGTTAGTCTGAATGGTTGTTCCGTCGAATCAAATGCCGTGTACGGTCGAATATCTCGTTAAGTACCACTGCCACCAGCACCGATGAGGCAATATGTGCGGGAAAGAATATCCGGGATCCTTGATTGAGCGCAAAAGCACTCATGATTCCAAAATACAAGCAGATGCCTCCCATGAGAACGCTGGCGGCGAACCGCCGGCGGGCCAACAGGATCGTCAACCCAATGATGGCCAGCACAAGCGTGCGCAAGTTCAGCCATCTTATCGAGGTTACATCGGCTATCACTTTCAAGATTCCGTGGCTTCGCGTTGGAAGGTGCGTTGGTGTGGAATCGACGGTAACATTGTGAATAGCATTCTTGCCCAGAACGTAGATCGTAGCGAGAGGATGATTGAGCGCGGTTTTGAGAAACTGGCTGGAAGCAACCTCGCCGATGACTCTATAGTTGTTTGATGAGAAGTCCTTGTGGCTGGTGACCTGATTCCAGAACACGGAGTCGGCCTGTTCGTAGCTGATTCCTTCAGTATGGGATGTGATTAGCCGGACAGCTTTGCCCATGCCTACGGGACCCGCCATTGCCAACCAGTTTACCTGGCAACAGCTCTTGTTGTGCATAGTCCATCCGCCCGCCATCATAACGGGGATCAGTGAGATAATCAGTACGCGAATCATGGCGCGTCGGCGAAACCAGCCTGACGAAGAATCCGCTATCCTGTACCACCAGTATGCCCAACCAGCCAAAAGCAATGGCAAAATTTGCGCTACGGATCGAGTCAGGACGGCAACTCCGAGCAGGAATCCTGATATGACAATTGGCCAGATTGAGGTTTGGCTACGAGCTTTGATCAGAAGTATCAGGGCCACTTGCAACATGAGAACAAATACTGTCTCGGACCAGAGGAACGATGCGTAGGCAATACTCAGGACTGAGCAGGAACTCAATAGTCCCGTTATGATTCCGATTCTGCGATTGTCGGTAAGCAAGAAGCCCAAGTAGCCTTGAAGGGCTGAACCCACTGAGCCCAGAATTATCTGGCCGATGATTATTGAGCTTGGATTCTGTCCAAAAGGCAGGCTCAAAACAGCGATGATTGTGGGGTAGCCGGGGCCAAACATCATTATCGCGGGTGAACTCCAACTAAGATTGCCGTAGATAGATTGAGCGGCATAGTAGTAGCCGGTCATGTCGGTCGATAGCGATGTCAGGCGCTCGGGACCAACGTACTCCAAGAGGGTACGAAAGAAAGCCAGTCTTAGAGCTAGCGCCAGGGCAAAGATCCATGGCCAGGGGCTGGTTGCGATTCGGTACCATGCCGGCCTGCAGTTGTCCATATTCTGAGTCGGTCCGGCTCCCTGCTGGCCCAAAAGTAGACGTCGCAGCAAGTTATTTCTCAAGGCCCTGCCTCAGAGAATCAAGCTGGCTCTCACGACCGGATACTTGGTCAAGTCTGACGAAATCGCCGGAAATACGTTTGGCGTGGTAAACTCTATTCACATATTCGTCCGCATATTGGCGAATAGGTACATAGTCTCGAAGAAAGCGCGGATCATCGTCGAATTTAGACACGCCCGTGAAGTAACCATGAGTGTGGATAAAAGTCGGCTTGAGAGAATCAAATACATAATCGTAGAAGGCGGCCTGATTCTTGCCGCGGGTGCGGGAGATAACCTGATCGCAGAGCCCCGCCAGGTCATAGATTTTCAGCCTTGAATAATACAAGGTTCCTCCGATATCGGGAACCAGGAATGAGGCCTCATCCAAACCCAGGCGATCGGCATAGTCATTGAACTGATGACCATACCTTTGGGCTATCCGTTCAAAGGCAACGGTGGGATTCTTGGCAAACATTTGAACACGTGGATAGTGGATTGATAGAGTTAACGCGACACCTACAACAGCCGCCGTTGCCAGAAACCCGACCCGCAATCGCTTGTGATGATTGAGACCGGAAGTAAGCTGTACGAAAAACAAGACAGCCGCAGGGTAGACAAACACCAGGAATGGTGTGGCAAAACGGAACTCTCGCATATAGTCATTGGGTAGTATCAGATAGTCCAAGAGAGCAACCAACAACATCAACATGACCGCGTGTCCGGCCCGACTCTGTTTGAGATTGCTGAGGGTCGTGAAGACAAAAGCCAGGATAACTAACAGGACTGGGAACCAAAGTTGTATCCCGGCTATGGAGGTCAGTAACTCGCGGAGCTTCTCCAGGTAGACGCCTTGAAGACTCACCGCATCCACCGCGGTGGCTATGGTGGGACCGCCCTTCACGTAGTACGTATTGGGCAACAAGTCGCCAAAGTACATCCATCGAAACAGAACGAACGAGGCCAGAGCAACCCCTAATATCGTTGTGTATACCGAGAGAGTCTTCCCCGTAGATTCCCAGTCCCTTCGGTTCGACCAAAGTCTATCCAGCACCCAGATTGCTACTGGCACGATGCCGAAAAGAATCCCATCGGGTCGCGTAATGGCAACCGCGAAGGCGGCCAGGGCAGCTAAGCCGACTAAGCGTAGGTCGCTTTGTTGTTTCTGGCCGTGTCTCACCAGGATATATGCCAGGGTGGTCAGACCCGCGGCGTAGAGAGCGTTTTCCAGGCCGGAACTGGTCCAGATTACGAAGGACGCATTCAGAGAGAGTAGAGTCAGAGCTACCAGAGACGGCCAGAATGAGGCACCGCATACGATTCTGAGCATCCTGTGAAGGCACCAGAAAGTCAAGCCGACCAGGGCTAAGCTGAGCAATTTAGGTGTCAGGTAAGGCTCGAAAGCACCGATCAGGAAGAACGGTACCTGAAGAACAACCCAAAGGAAATTGGAATAACCTTCTACTGGTAACATGCCGGGTTGAGATACGAGGCCGTGTCCCGTAGCAAGATTTCGAGCGTACACGAACGAAATGCCGGCGTCATCTATTAGCCAATGGGACAGCATCAAGCTCAATCGGCCGTACAACAGGAGAGGCAGGCCAATCGCAATGGTGGTGCGGATGTCGAACAATCGACATACAGAGCATATTGTGTCTCTGGTCCTGGTCACTATTTTTTCAAGCATTGCCACAATCTACCCTGAGGATAGGGCTGGGGCAAGGACGATCAAGGTAACTGTCGGGCGTCGATTTGGCTCTGGTCGCGGTGAGACTCGTACGTCGGTTACGCTCTCAAAAACCGGTTGCGATCTGGGGGCTGAATCATGTACTGGGAAACTCGATAACGGAGTTTTCTGTTTGTCCTAATCGACTGATATTTCCTCTACCTTCAGCAGGCGGTTGACCGTTCGGGTCGATCTTGGGAAGGCTGTTCTCACTTCGGTTCTCATAATCTCAAAAGATTCTTCAGCTACTCCTCGGCTGGCTCTTTTGGCCGCTTCGGACACCACTATAACAAACAGCATAAAGACAAAAGTAACCGCCCCCACAATCAGTACTGTGGCGGTTCTGGCCGGAGAGGACTTAATAAGCGGACGGCTGGGATGGTCCAGCATCTGCACAATTGGCATATCTTTTTTAGCGTCCAATTTAGCAACCTCCATCTCGCCATTGAGATAAAGAAGCGTTTGATTTTTTATCTCAAGAGTCCGTCTATAACGGGCAATCGTCATCATGATAAACGGATTAGTCGAAGTATCCCAGGATCGATTAGCCTGCTGGAAGGCGGTCAGGCTGTCTTCAACTGCCATTAGTTCATTCTTTCTCTTATTGAGTTCGCGAGAAAGATATTCACAGTTATCTTTGGCGTGTGAGCGTCGTTTAAGAAGATTAAATGACTCAAGTTCAGATATAAACTTAGCCGCAATCACCTGAGATAAGCCCGGGTACTCAGTTTCTACCGAAAAGGTAATGACGCCCGTCTTTTTGTCAACTCCGACCTGAGTTATTGAAGCTAAAGCTCGGTGGAGCTTGTCGCTATTTCCCAAATCAAAATACTCAGGCAAAGTCATCGTTATCATTTCCCCGTCTTGCTCAAATTGATAGCTGGAATCCAGCACGGCTTGACGGACAGAATATGATTTCAATATTGTAGGGAACAGTTGCGACGAGTTTTCCTCGCTGGAGGATAACGAACCAATACCGGCCAATGCTTTTATTTCGGCCATCTTGTCCGCCGGCCCCGAAGGCAACAGGGTGGCTACCGACTTATACTGGTTGGGAATTAACAAAACCATAAGTGCGGTTATAATCATAACTGCGCCTACCGTACCAAAGAGCGTTTTACGGTACTGGATCAAAAGAGTCATCAACTCAAAAAGATTAAACGAGTTGGAATTGTTTGTGTTTTGATTTTCTTCGCTGTTTCGTAACGTGATCCTGTTAGGCATCGTCTCACTTTCCTTATTATTGTAAACTATGTATAAACAAACCCTGTGCCACCTCGCCCTATTTGCCCGCAAACTCACCCGGTTACAACACAACGACTTACGTCGACAAAATAACAAGATTTCAGTTTAGATGGTATTTTGTATTTCACTATGGAAAAGAATTCCGAAAAAAGTGAAAAAAACAGCCTGAAATCGTTTAATC
>JAGGTI010000049.1 GCA_021163775.1 Candidatus Zixiibacteriota bacterium | reverse complement strand
GGCGGATGTGACAGAAAGAGGCGGATGTGACAGAAAGAGGCGGATGTGACAGAAAGAGGCGGATGTGACAGAAAGAGGCGGATGTGACAGAAAGAGGCGGATGTGACAGAAAGAGGCGGATGTGACAGAAAAAGGACGTTAAGTAGCCTCGTAGGTCACGGTTGCTTGCAACCTGACAGATCGGATCAGCCTCGTAGGTCACGGTTGCTTGCAACCTGACATTGTATCTGCAAGCTTTTGGGGCCATTTACAACAAAACCCGTTCACCAAAAACAATACAACACAAACATATCTATTAACAGATAAAGACTTAGACTTTATTCAGCAAACCCTAACTATGACGGAAAGGCAGGCTGAAGCATCTTGCTCATGATCACCGAGCGGTAGTTGGTGATTTCCCAGTCGATGTGTCCAACAAATCGGAACCCCATCCGTTCGTACCACTTGATCAAGTGCGTCGCCTGTTCGGAGGTGTCGAGCGCCAGTTCCGAGGCACCATCACGGACAGCGGATTCTTCGGCATGACGCATCAGCTTAGCACCGATTCCCCGCCTCTGCAAATCCGGCTCAACGCCCATTTGGCTGACATGGGCGACATCCGGTCGCTCGTAAAACGCACATCCTTTTGGCTGGCCCGGTTTGCGGTACAGCACCGTGCCGGCGATTTGGCCATCCAGTTCAGCGACAAAACAGGTGCCGTTTTTGAGTCGTTTGCGAGTGATTTCGATTGATTGATAGGTCGCGACATATTTCAGTCCCATGTCGGCGAGGATTTTGTACGCCCGATGCAAAAGTTCGGTGAGGTCTTCGAGCGAATCGGTGTCGCTCAGTTGGCGGATTGTTATTTGGTCGTTGGTCTTCATGTTGTCACTACTTCGGCAGATGTGGACATCTGCCGAACACGTAGTTGATTCACGATGGCGGAACCGCAAGGGGTTCCACACTACTAAGCGGTGCTCGCCTTGACCATATCTGTACGGCGGCGATAAACCGAAAGCAACGAACCAAGCAATATCAGAGTCGTTCCGATCCAAACCAAAACAATCAACGGTTTTTTGGATAAATCAACGATTAACTTATCTGGTTTGCCGGGGTTTATAAGTCCGGGGATATCCAACACCACGATCCCTTGGTCAGCACTGATCTGCAGGATATCAACCTGGTAGGTCATGCTATCGACACTCAGTTTGGCCGGTGCATGGATCAAGCTGGAATGCCCCTGGTCATCGGTACCTTGCGCCAAAGCAGGACGGATTATCACAGTGCTGTCGCCGGAACTATCCGAAACTTCGATAACAGCCGTGACACTCATACCAGCGGTACCCATGTTTTCGTGATTAGCCATATCGAATTTTAGGAACGTAAATGTCAGTCCGGCCACCTGTATCGGGACTTCTTTTCTGAGCATTAATCCTTCGGTGTCGTCATCTGCCATTATCTGTTGAGGCGCCAGGTACAAATCGTGTCCGAGCGAACGGCTGATAAACGGACGCCGCATGATACCGTCCATGCGTCTGGAGTAGTAGAACTGCGGGCGGATTTTGCGCGGACCATCACCTTCATCTAACGACACCAGCAGTTCGTTATTGGGATGTTCAATATGATTGGCCATGCCTTCGTAGCCAACTGTAACACCATACATTTCGGACGTGGCTGTCTCGCCAAGCTCCACGATCAGCCGATCACTCGAATCGAACGCCGAGGAAGCCATTATTCCGATCAACATGATACCGAAACCAAAATGGGTTAGCGATGCACCGGCGTAGGGCAGGCGATCGGGAATATACCGGAACAGGTGAATCAGGTTTGCCACCAGTGCCATAGCGGCGGTCGCCAAAAAGAGCAGGAACATATAATTGCGAACACCGAGTGACATCGAAACCACGAGAGTCAGCGCAAAAGTGATCAAGGCCGGAATAAGCGGTTTCCGATTTTCGGGGTTGAATAAATATATGACTGTGCCACCAACTACCAGGGTGAACATCAAAGCAAACGCCAGTGAGGTTGACAGCAGGAAATAGAACAGGCCAAAACCGACCGCCGCACAAACCGCAAGAACTAATAGGCCTCTTCTTAGACTGTGTTCCAGTTTGAATCCACTAAATTTAAGAATCGGTGCAACCGTGACCAGGAATGCCATCAGAATCGAAAGCGGAATGGCAAAGCTGTTGTAAGTGGCGATCTCAGCCGCTCTCGGTTCATCCGAAAACCAACTGGAAAGAATAGGTAGCGATGACCAAAAAAGGACAATCACGGCAAATAGAGATAGGATAGCCATTGAAGCAAACAAAACGAACTCTTTGCCGAAGTAATTGTAATCAAGCGGGACCGATTTGATTGAGCGAGCACGCCAGAAAAATATGACCAGGGTTAACAACACATACAGAGCCATGAAAACGATCAGGCTGATGTTGATCCCGAGGTCGATAAAGCTATGGACTGAAAAATCGGACAACACCCCGCTTCGGGTCAGGAAAGTGCCATAGACAACAAGGACGAAAAGAACAGCGGACATCAGCAGATTGGTCTTGCGTAATGCTCCGGTCCGCTTTTCAATCAGCAGTCCATGCAATAACGCGACCGAGACAATCCAGGGTACCAGCGATGAATTTTCAACCGGATCCCAGGCCCAGTATCCGCCCCATCCGAGCGTTTTGTATGCCCAGTATCCGCCCAGAATGTTACCCGCGCCCAGGAACAGAGTCGCGCCGGCTACCCAGGGGAAAACTCGCGTAACCCAATCGGAATAGTCATTTTTGACCATCGCCGCCAGTGCCAGTACGAACGGCACCCCGCACAAGGCATAACCGACAAATATCACCGGTGGATGGATGACCATCCAGGGATCACGCAATAGGGGGTTCAACCCGAGACCATCAATAGCCGGCGTATTCAGGAGGGCGAACGGCGAAACTTTGAGCATCAGAATAATGAAGAACAGATTGACCAGACTGAAAAAGGCCATACCGTAGTCTCGATATCTGCCGCCATGTTTCAGAATAAGGAAGCCACAAAGCGCACTCAGAAATAGCCAGAGCAGGTAAGTACCTGCCTGTCCACCCCAGAAAGCCGACACAATATAGAAAAATGGCTGGGAACGCTCTGAATATTCGTAAACATACTTGAAAGCATAGTTGTGGGAAAAAAACAGATAGTACAGATCAATCACGGCCAGTAATGTCACCAAGCCAAAGCCGTAATAGGCACGAATGGCCATGCTGTACCATTGGCCCTTTCCTCGTGCTGAAAGCAGAAAAGCAACACCGGCAAGTATGTTAAGTGCCAACACCAGCCATAGCATAAGTTGTCCAGGTACTTCAGGTCCCAAAATCGGTCTCCTTTATTATTCAGCCCATCTTACCACAGGTTTAATCATGTCCAACCAAGACGGCCCATAATAGGATCAATAAGCTGATCATGCAAACAGAAACACGCCGAGCGGAAGTTAGTTCCGAGCGGCGCGCAGTTTGTTAACCGTTTACTGCTAATCGACAGCCTCGCTGGTTCTCTAATCCATGAACAGGTAGGGTCGCCAGTGCTGGTCGTGGGTACCCAAATGATGCTGGATAAATGAAATATGCGATGGGCGGGTTGGCCGCTTACGGATCGGCATACCGGCTTGCTCAGGTGTCCGGTCACCTTTCTTATTGTTACACCGAACACAGGCGCAGACCATATTATCCCAAGTGTCGACGCCATTTTGTTTTTTCGGGATGACGTGATCAATTGTCATTGCGCCCTTCTTGGTACCACAGTATTGACAGCGATGACCATCACGGGTTATAATATTCTTGCGTGACAAAATAATCTTGCGGAACGGAACCCGTTTGTACTGTCGCAGGCGCACCACCGACGGCAACGAGTAAGCGCGGGAGACAGTGTGGATTTTGAGCCCGTCGGCGGTTTCAATCATCTCCCCTTTGCCCTGAAAAAGCAACACAATGGCCCGCCGCGCCGAACAGATGGTCAGCGGTTCGTAGTTCTGATTGAGCATCAAAACGTTGCGGTTTATAACAGAGCCGTTTGATCCAGACATCGTACTATCTTCTTGAACCCTTAAAGGAATGTCAGGTTTCAGCAGAAAGCCCTGGTGACATGGTCCACCCGACATCGCTTCGGGACTAAATGGGTGTAACGCACCCAATCAGTTATTAAAGGTACGCCAAAACCGCCCGGTGTCAACCGGTTTGTGTAGGCTTTTCAAGGCAAAATAGATAATGTCCCATTCTTAGTATCGTAGGTCGGAACCCCTTGGTGATTCCGACCTACGGACAACGGCAGATGTGGACATCTGCCGGGCACGGAGCTTCCTTTTCGTCATTCCCGAGCAGTCGGGAATCCATGGCCACAAATTTTGGTAGAAATAATCAGTATAGTAGGTTGGAACCCTTTAGCGGTTCCGACATTGTAAATTAATATATTCTCTCAAGAATACGATTGTGTCTCTGGTGAGACGCGAGTGGACATAGGCATCCGCCTGCGCGGATGTGACGAGAAGGGGCGGATGTGACGAGAAGGGGCGGATGTGATAGGAAATGCACGTAAAACAGCGACTATTCCAGCGGAAGAACAATCATAAAAAAGCCCCGCCGTGTGCGACGGGGCTTGACGTCCTTGTCCGTTATCTCAAGACGATCAGCGGATATCCTTATCGATGTCGTATTTCTTGAGTTTGTCGAACAGCGTGGTGTAGTCAATTTGTAATACCTTGGCCGCTTTGCGTTTATTACCTCGCACCTCTTTGAGTACTCGGATAATAGCACCGCGTTCAGCAGTCGCTTGGGCGTTGGCGCCAATTTCTTTGAGACCAGTACCTTCGCGTAACTGAATCTCATCGGTTCGCCGCAGACGAATGGCCAGATGTTCCGGTGTGATTTTTCTGGTCTCGGCCAGGATCACCGCCCGCTCGATAGTGTTTTCCAATTCACGAACATTGCCGGGCCAGTGATATTTCTGAAGCAGAGAGAGTGCGTCTTTGGTCAGGTTCTTGACCGACTTACCCATTTCGCGACAGTACTTGTCGATAAAACAGTCCGCTAATAGTGGTACATCATCAGGTCGTTCTTTGAGGGCCGGAATATTCAGAGGAAAAACAGAAAGACGATAGTACAGGTCTTCGCGGAATTTCTTCTGTCGAATCAACTCCGTCAGATTCATGTTAGTAGCGGCGATCACACGAACATCAATATCGACTGTCTTGGTTCCACCCAATCGTTCAAAACTCTTTTGTTGCAACACCCGCAAAAGTTTGGCCTGAAGGGCAATATCCATGTCGCCGATTTCGTCTAAGAATATCGTCCCGCTGTCGGCGATCTCAAATTTACCCATCTTGCGAGCATGAGCACCAGTGAAAGCACCTTTCTCCGAACCGAATAATTCGTTCTCTAACAGTTCACCGGGAATAGCGGCGCAATTGATTGTGATGTATGGCCCATCCTTGCGGGGTGACAAAGTATGAATCGCCTTGGCGAACAGTTCCTTACCGGTGCCCGATTCTCCTTGAAGCAATACCGATGCATCACTTGTGGCGACTTTCTGAACCAGCTGGCCCAGCTCAATCATCTTTTCGTTTTTACCAATGATATTGTCGATCCCGTGGTCAGCCAGCAGTTCCTGACGCAACAGAGTGTTCTCGGCAACTAACCGACGATTCTCCAACGCCCGGCCAACCAGAACACAGAGATGTTCGGTATCAAATGGCTTGGTAAGGAAATCAAAAGCACCGTTCTTCATTGCCGACACTGCGTTTTCGATAGTACCGAAAGCGGTCATTACAATGACCGATGTGTCAGCATCGATCTGCTTGACCTGGGAGAGAACTTCCAGACCATCAACATCCGGCATTCTCAAATCAGTCAACACCAGGTCGTATGACTTGTTGTTGACCAGATCAATCGCCTGCCGGCCATCAGTGGCTGAATCAACCCGGTAACCTTCCTCGGTCAGGGTGTCATGCAGCATGTTACGCATGGAGTCTTTGTCTTCGACAACCAGGATATTGGGCATTCTTTAACTCCTTGAAACGATATCTCACCTTCCCCTCCCGGACAAACCGAGATTGGGATACTTATATATATCGGTTACAGGAGGCAGTTTTAGAGGTGAGACCTTGCGCAATTATTGGACAACTTTTGAGAGGAAAAATATCCTATAAAGGCTATCCTAACGCAATTGTTCGGGAATACTATTTCACTGTTACAGCAGTCATCCGGACTTGGCCACAATACTCGGCCCGAAGGTAATACGGTCCCGGAACAATTAGCGGTCGATCAAAACGATCTACATTAACCGTCAATTGGTAATAACCACGAGTCAGGTTTCTTATCAGTAGAGGATACACCAGACGAAAGTCGGTATCAGTCAAGCCAACGGAAACGTTGCAGGATGTTTCGTAGATTCGGATTTCAATTGATGGTCGTCCGGGATGGGCGGTGGTTGTCTGATCGGCTCGGATCGAATCGATTCGGTCGGAACGTATTAGTGTCATCAGCGAATCGGCCAGGACTATCTGTGGTTCAACCCAAAGGGTCTCGTACTTGTTGTCTTGCCAGAGGATTTTCTGTTCCGGGACAATGCTCGTTTTCCTACCACAGCCAACCATAATGGTAGCAGTAGCCAGAGTCGCTAATAGACATATCTTGCACGTAGATCTTAGTTTCATTGCTCTACCGTTCAGAAACATCAAAAACACCAGAAACACCAGAAACACCAAAAACACAGAAGTTCAGGTTAACAGTTAGGCTTCAAGGATTATACACGCTCGACGCCACCACAAGGGAAAACTGCTGGATTATTGGGCTGATTATCGTATATTATTTATTGCAAGGCATGTAACGTAATAGGAGGTTCCGCCTATGTTCACAACTACGCCCACTTTCCGGTTTATCTGTATTTCTCTAATCATAGCTGTTGGTCTGGCGATGTCCGTGACCGCTCGTCCACCGACCAACCGACCAGAACTCAAACAAACCGTTCAGTCGGTTGACAACGCCACCTATATCAATGCCAATCTTGTCTTGATGTTTGTCACCAATCATGGAAACTTTGGTCGTGACCTGACTGATGTTTTCGGTAACGACTACGGCACGTACTATCCGTTTACGACCATAGCTGATATCCAGAGCGGAGCTAACGTCTCGTCGCCCCTTTACGCTGGCGGGCTGTGGTTGGGCGGTATCGACGCCGCCACCGGTGATACGCTGGTAACGATCTCCGAATACAGCAGTGAGTACGTAGGCGGGCCGATGGTTGGGGGGACTTATCAATCTGACCGACCGGAGTTCAGGGTGTACAAGCTCTATCACGACAGCCTGGCGGGCAACCCAAACCAGGACTATCTGACTTGGCCGGTTGACCAGGGTGCGCCGGTAGACGAACATAGCGACCCGGTGATGCGTGGTGATCAAATGACATGGACAGTTTTCAACGACGCCAACCCGAGTCAACACACCAACAATAACGGTGAAACCGCGCCGATGGGCATAGAAGTTCAGCAGACAGTCTGGGCCTCGGATCAGAGCGGCGATATTGATATCCCAACCGGCGGCCGACTGGAGGTCTCGGCATCAACCGATGTTATGCTTCAGGTCGTGGCCTATGTCGTAGAGCCTGATGACATCACCGGTCACACTTACGGTGTGGAAACCGATTCTGTCGGCGATGATTATGTCTGGCATTTGATTGATGAAACTCTCGGACAGACCCTGTTGGCCGATCAAACCAATCTGGACGGAACCAATACGACCGTTACCGACGGCTTCCTCGTTCAGGTTACGGCTGGTAATGGTATCAAGAGTTTCCAGGTAGTGGCCAACGGTGCTGGAGTTCTTGATCCGCCCGAATCAGGTGCGGCACCGTGGCAAGGTTTTCCGGTACCCACCGAGGTCGATCCCGACGGCTACCCAACCGACAACCAACAAGTCGGCGATGGACATTGGATGATCTCTACTGGAAGTGCCGGTCTCGGTATTGATCGTGGTCCATACGATGTTTTCCTGGAAAGAACATTTCGTGGCGATCCGGCACGCTTGGCTCGCCTGGGACAGTATGATTGGGAAATGCGTTTCACCGGCTCGAATGACAGTCCCGGTGTCGGCGGAGGCTACGCCTGGGAGGCGTTCTATTTGGGTGAATCCTACTGGGTGCCGTTTGAGTTGTGGAGAGTAGTTCCTGGTGACCCATCAGGGGATTTGCGTCTGATACCGTGGATAATCGGTGATGGTGGTGATTCTCTGTACTGGATGTCATCGTGGGGCCCCGGAGACGGCACGGGTGAGTGTGGTCCCGGCGGCTGTGAACACGAACTATCCGGCGGTGATAATGACCCGTATACTGATTGGGTTTACTGGCGAATACCGACCGACGAAACTCCCGGCGATGCCGGATATCAGGTCTTTGAAGCGGCCATGATCGCTGACCCGACCAGTTGGTTGGGCGAGGAACTGCCGGTAATGGATCGAACCGTACTGGTTAGCTGGAACGGCGACACGACACAGGATTTTTCTGGTGGAGCCACGGTACCATCCGGTTATAATCAGGATCTTCCTGAACTGGGTACGGTATTTCGAATCACGACCGGGGGGCCGGCTCCTGGACTCGAGTTTACTATCAATACCGATGTTCCTATGCTTCTGACGACCATCGGACCGGAAGGTCTGTCTGTATACAGCCGTTACAAGCTAATCAACAAGGGGACCAAGACTCTCGACAATTTCTTTATCAGTCTCTGGTTCGATCCCGACCTGGGTGGAGCCGCAGATGATTATATCGGTTGCGATACTCTTTCCGAGCTGTTCTATTGCTATAATGCCACAGGTAGCGACTACTATTATGGCTTTTCCTGCCCGGCTTTTGGTGCCCGTCTTCTGGAAGGACCAATAGTACCGTCACCGGGCGACACTGCCACTGTGGACGGTCTTCTGATACCCGGCTACAAGAACCTGTCCATGTATTCGTTCGGCAAGTATATCAACGGTACCGATCCGGACAACGCTATCGAAGCGTACAACTATATGTGCGGGTTACAGGATAATGGCTCGGTTCGGGTGAACCCGGTGACCGGCGAGCCTACCCGATTCATGTTGACCGGCGATCCGGTGGCCGGAACCGGCTGGCTGGATTCTAATCCCACCGACAGACGGATGATGGCCAGTTTTGGACCGATTGATTTTCTACCGGGGGACACGCAACAGGTCTATTTCAAGCTCGCTGTCGGTCAGGGGACTGATCGGCTGAGTTCCATTACCGTCTTGAGACAGGTGCTGGCATACGATTCCATTCCCACCGGCGTTGACGACGACGGCACAACCGTATTACCCGACGAGTTCAGCGTAGCCCAAAACTATCCCAACCCGTTCAACCCGGCCACGACTATCAGCTATTCACTGTCGGAGCGAGCCGAAGTGGAAATTGCGATTTTCAACGTGTTGGGTCAGCGCGTGGCGACTCTGACCGAGGGGCTCCAGTCGGCAGGTGAACATATGGTTGTTTGGAACGGCATCGATGAGTCGGGCAGAGTGGTTGCGACCGGAGTTTATTTCTACCGTATCAGTGCTGGTGAAAATGTTTCAACCAAGAAGATGCTGTTGTTGAAATAGTTTGTAGGGCGGATCCGTCTTTGGGCCCGCTATCCGGCAGATGTGGACATCTGCCGGTCACAAAATACGTAGGTCACGGTTGCTTGCAACCTGACAAATGAAGATGGCGGAACCACCAAGGGGTTCCACCCTACAAGAATTGATTCGAGTCAGAACATCGGCCGCCTTCATCACCGAAGGTGGCCGTTCTCGTATTATACGGTAGGTTGTGATAAGCTACGGCTTGCAGTTGCGGCAGGGTGAGAGACCGGTGGCCAGGCCTTCCTCACGCGTCTTAAACGTTTGATACTTTCCCTCAACTAATTTACCCAACGAGCGGCAGTTTGGTCGGTGCAAACGGAACGACCCTATTTTATTTATGTACCGTTCCTCTGGCGCGTGAGTTAACGACCAAAGCCCGACTTTGCGCTTGATAGCCGACCTTTGCGCCTCTATCATCAGCCGCACCTGATCGCTCTTGAGGTCGTTGTCGCTAAAAAGGTAGACATAACCGAGACCGGAATCGATCAACATCTTGTTGATGAACAAAGTATCAATGTACAAATAACCGAGCAGACGCCCATATTTATCACGTCGTTTATGAGCATACTCAATCCGAGCAGTTCGATTCATAGAGAGCCGCGCTACTAACTCAGTTGCTTCATTATAGAAAGCCTCCCCTTTCTCAGGTGTGTCGAGTGCCAGAAGGCGAAGTCGGTCACCCCCCTGGAGTTCCATTGTATCGCCATCGAGAATTCGACTCACCACAAACCGGTCACCAAGGCCGCGATCGGGGCCAATATCCTCGACCAGCCGGAAAACCAGAATCAGCGTCGCTAGTACAATAATAAGCAGGGCCGAGGTCCACCAGGGCCGGGTTTGTCTAAGTCGTTTCACCGTTCACCTTCACTTCCGACCATCCTCCCGGTTGAGGTCTCAGTTCTATCAGTGATTCGACTTGATTCTTCAGTTCCTCAAGATGTGTCACCAATATAATCTGTGGAAACCGCTCCTTGAGATTTGCCAGCGATTGAAAAATCAGTTCGCGCCGACTGGTATCCTGCGAACTAAAAACTTCATCAAGAATCACGAATGATCGCTCCATCCCGGCCGATTCAGTCAGGGCCAGGGATATCGCCAGCCGCAGGCAGAGCGATGCCAGATCTTTCTCGCCTCCTGAGAACCGATCGACCCCGAAATACTGGCCGCTATCCATGATCTGCAGGTTATAGTCCTCATCAAGTTCCACCATGGAATATCGACCATCGCTCATCTCGGTTATCAACTGGCTGGACAACTCGGCCAACCTCGGTCGAATACGGCTGATCGTATATTTGCGAAAATCGGTAAACAGCGACACCAGTTTCTCAGCATAGAATTGATTGGTTCGACATTCTTCCAACCGGAGACCCGCCTCGGTCAATCGGGTAAGCTCCTCTTCTCGCGCCGTGATTTCACGCTGAGCGATTTCCACCTCTTTGGCACCTTCGAGTGCCGCCCTGCGTGTCTCCTCGAACTGTTTCTGTCGGATCTCGAATTCTGCGGCCACTTTGGCGGCGGCGGAAGCATCGTAGCCCAGTTCAGCCAGTTGACGCTCCAGGTCGGTAGCTTCCGCCTTAAGACGCGCAACCTGATCACGAGCCTTGCTCAGACCTGCTTTAACCTCCGGTAAACGACCGAGTTCTCCCTTCAACTCTGAAACCCGAACAGCGATCTGTTCCAGACGTTCGGTTTCTTGTTTCAGGAACTTCAATCGCTCAGGATCAAATTCCACCGATCCAAGTTGTGCCATACGGTCGGTCAGACCGGTCCGCTGATCCGTTAGCCGTTTCTGTCCTATAAGTGCTGTTTCGATCTCTCTCTGCAGAGTCTTGTTACGCACCCGTGTTTCTCGGCCGATCTGAATAAGATTATCCAGCCGGGTGGCTTCGCTCTTGAATTGATCGCCTTCCACTCGCAAACCTTCAAGCACACCGCTCAGCTCTGCGCCCGTTTTTTTCAGTGTCCCCAGTTCATTTGAGAGATGCTGGCGGATTTCCTCAAGATCGTCACCAAAAGGCCGCAAACAGCGTTCACAAATCGCGTCAGGACCAATTTTGTCGATGGAGGTCATTTGCTCACCAAGGGTCTTCACGGCGACTTGGTTGGCGCGCTGGTCAGCTTTGGTCTCTGTCCAGTCTGCCCTGGCTTTGTCGAGTTGGACTTTGGTCCGAGCCAACTGATCGGCTACATCGGTCGGTATCTCCTCCAATTGATGCCTGACACTCTCAGCTTCGGCTTGGCGCTCAATGAGCGTTTCGCCAACCTCATCCAACTGCCGATCAAACTCGGCCACCTGTTGTCTGAGGTCACGTAACTGACCCAACTCTAAATTTGCTTTCTCGACCCCGGCAAGCTCTTTTTTGAGATCGGCCAATATGGTTATCTGGTCCTGCAACTGCTCAAATTTGGCCGAGGCATCTGACAAGCGTTGCTCCTGGGAGCACAGGTCTTCGAGTTGTTGCTCCACTGGTTGCAAAGTACTCGCGACACTGTTCAGCTGTGCCTGCAATTGGGAGCACGTAATTTTCAAGGCTTCGTGCTCCCGATGTTTGTCAGTTATTTCCTCGTAAGTTTCCGTAGCCGTCTTTTGTGCTCCCGACAGGATAACTTGTTGTCTTTCAACGTGGCGCATGTGCTCCCGAAGTTCAACAAGCTTTTGGTTGACCAATCCCCAGTGCTGGTGTTGTTGCTCGAGGGTTATAGCGGTCTGTTGCAATATCCGTCGTTCATCTTTAACGCGTCGAATGGCCTGATCAAGTCGGTCGATACCCAACATACCGGCCAGATGCTGGCGTCGTTGATTTGGCGCCAGGTCGGCCAGGGCGTTGAGTTCCTGCTGTCGAGCCAGGAATGAGGTCAGAAAGCCGCGCCAGTCAAGTCCAAGCAGGGTCGCTACATAGTGTTCAGTTTCGGTGGTGCCAGCCGACTCGGGGTGACCGTTGCGGCTCATGGTGACTTCCATACGGTCCTGACGCCCGATCAACCGTCGGGTCAACTGGTAATGTTCCTGATTCAACTCAAACGCAAGATCAACCCGACACTCTTCACCAGCGGCGGCGTACACCGAGCGTATCTCGTCTTTGCCGGAACGTGCCACCTTATTGCCGTAGAGCGCCCAGGCGATAGCTTCCACAATACTGGATTTACCCGCGCCATTAGGGCCGATAACCCCTATTACCTGGTTGGAAAAGGAAAACCGCGCCTGTTTCAGCACCCGGAAATTTATAATTGTAAGTGCTTCGAGTCTCATATAGGTCTAAGAGACCAGAACTCAGGTGAACTGTCAAGTCGAAACTGGTTTGTTGGGTATCACATTTGGGAAATGGGGGAATCACCAAGGGGTTTGTGTGGTGTCGGGTGACCCTGCCCGACACTTGGTCAACAGACAAGAACTGTCAGGCAGAGTCGCCTGACAGCACAAGAAGACCGAGGGGTTTTGGGCCAGACTGGTGGGTTACCCGACCACAGAACGGGGTAGGAAAAAAATTCCATTTAGAGCTGTTTTTCTCTTGACAAAATCGGGTTTGCGAGTATCTTTTACTCCGAGCGTGTTTTGGTTGTCGCTGAACCCGAGAGCCCAAAAGGTTCTACGACGACTGCGAAGTACTCTTTTAGGAAATAGACTTACTGCTAAAGAAAACAACCTTGAACATCAGGGTTGGCTTGACAATTGTCTTTTTGTGACTTGATTGTTACGAGAGACAGACGACAAATTGATTTAGTTTTGTTTATTTCATCCTTCCAAAGATTTCCATCTTCTTAGCCCATCACCTTAGACGAGAGACTGCAGAAAAGTTTTGCAGGACCTCACCGGAGGAAACGTTAACGATCGATCTGATATTATGGGTTCAGAAGTAAAAAAATCATACGACTTTAGAGAGCAGACTTAAGTTTACTGCTCCGACTCCGATAAACGGGAATAACAATAATGGCTTTGTTCAGAGTAGATACCTCATCCTTCCCTAGACGCTACGAGGTGCAGACCCGGTGCCCCATGACAGTCCTTCGGGATATGTCCGGTAACGATGTCGCTCTGTCTAACGAGCTTAGTGAAACTCCCGTGTTGGAGGAATACACGTTTTTGCGACTAACTAGTTATTCATTTTCAGATAGCCTGACTTGTTTGATGCCATTTGGTTCCCCTGGATGCTCCCTCGCTTGCGATTGGGCAGTCACGGAAACAGCTTGTAATGGATTTTATTCGTCTATACCTGCTATGGTTGGAGAATGCTCCGATCAGCGCGGAGATGTTGAAGCCCAATACACGTATGCTCCGAAAGAACCAAAACCTGTCCCATCCTGGAGCACCACCACATTAGTTGATACAGCTGGGTGGACGCACGTGGTAATCCAAAAAGGACAGCAAGTCCTTTTCGACGTCAATAAAGGCCAGTCAATGGCCATGGTAAACACCAGCATCAATGATGTGTTGGAAGCAGACCCTCGTGGTCGGCTTCGGCTCTTCTGGTTGGACGGTGGATTATCAGACAACGGCGCTTTAGGGCGTCAGGGCTTTAGGAAAATGAACAACATCAGTATTAGTTGTCCAAGCTTTAACGAGGTAACGATATGACCAATTTTAAAAAGAATTTTGGTGTTTTAGCCGTTGGTCTCCTCGCTTTGACTTTCTGCTGTTTGCTAATTGCACAGAGCACGATGGCCCGAAGTGAAGGTAGAGTGACTGCGACTGACCAAATTGAACTAGGGACCGTACCTCTCCCAGGAACTGACGATGTTGCTATCGAGGCGAAAGCTCCGAAACACGAAGCGCACCACGTAGAACAGCCTGTTATGTTAGAGGGTGTTGATGTTGTGACTTCTGTTCGGGCTAACCGTCCCGATGTGGTGGCTTCTGTGATGCAGGGTGGTGACACGTTCGGTACCGCTGCAGTTCTTACGGGTCCGTTCCCGTGGGCGACTCCGGGAGTATTTACCGGTACGACCGTTGGCTACAATTATGACTACGACGAAACTCTGTGCGGCGGGTACGCCGGCTGTTCAGATGTAGTCTATTCCTACACGCCTCCGGCTGATGCCTTTTTAGACATCAACCTGTGTGGCTCCGGCGGTACCGACACCAAGTGTTGGGTTATCGACGCGACTACCATGGTTGAAATTCAGTGTAACGATGACGGTGCTGACTGTCCGGGCTATGAGTCTCATATTCCGACGTTTGCTGTCACTGGTGGCGCCGAGCTGTATATCGTCATTGGTGGTTACAGCCCAGGTGCAGAAGGACCGTACGAAATTGTACTGTCCGAATACACCGAAGGTATCGACTGTGAAGCCGCGATCCCGATCGAATTCGATCCGCTCGACGGCGAATTAGATGATTCACAAGATTACGCCATCGACGTTTCTGGTGGCGGCCCGAACAGCACGATCGGTGCTCCGAACTGTCTGTTCTGGCAGTTCACGGCCGAAGCCGCTGGCCTGTTCACTTTCAGCCTGGAGTATGACGGCACCGTGCCGATCGGCTACCTGAACGGTCTTGGTGGTGCGATTGTCTGTGGTGTAGGCGCCTACGCGCTGGATTATGACGCGAGCTATGGCCCGTTCGTTTTACAGGGCGTAATGATGCC
>JAGGTI010000055.1 GCA_021163775.1 Candidatus Zixiibacteriota bacterium | reverse complement strand
CCGGCATCATCTTTTCGTATTTTGCTACATGCCAAGGGAAGCACACAATATGGTTATTCGCATTGTCATGATTATCCTATTGCTGTCAGGATCGGTTTGTTCGCAATCCAAGGTCGGTACCGAACTGGAACTTGTACAGTTCCTGTTTCCGCCTTCAGTGCGTTCGGCTGGGATGGGCACGGTGGGGGTGATGCTGGCCAATGGTGACGCCGCTCACTTCAATCCGGCTCTGTTGGCTTTGGGCAACTACGATTATTTCTTTGTCTCGTTTAACCCGGTATCGACCAAAATCTACGGAATGGACCAGGTAAGACACCGAACTGAGTACTTTTCGGCTAAACTACCATTGTCTCAGGCTTCGCCGATCACGGTTGCGATTGGTTACGGGCATGTGGGATTGACGTATGGGCCGTTCGTGGAAGGAACGTACAATGGAGGAGTCGACTATCCTGATCAAGCCGCTGAGGAATTCTACTTTGAGGAAGGTTCTCGCGCGGCGGCAGTCGGTGTCGCCTGGTCTGGTTCTCTGGAATTGGCTGTGGGTGTTGCTCTAAAGTGGATCGACTCTGATATTCCATCTACGGACATCTCCGGTCGCACGGGTGACGTCGGATTTGCGGCCAGGATACCGATGAACCGATCCGGCACGGTTCCGACTGATCCATCCGCACTGAGACTCAGAACCAACTTGCTGTTTGGTCTATCATTTCAGAACTACGGTCCGGATATCGAATACGAATATGGTTGGTTCCGACCGCCCAAGACCGGACGCTGGGGGATTGGGCTCGAGTTGGCGTATAGCACTGGCTATCACGACTGGTTGACGCTCTTTCCTGTGTTTGAAAAGAAAATTCGTTACTCCAGCGAACATGATCCAGAATACCGATTTGGCTTAGAAATCGGACTCGCCGAACTTCTTCTTCTGCGCTTTGGGCGGGTTGATCTAGCATATGACGATGACAGTATAGCTGACGATCACAATACACTCGGTATTGGCCTATCGACGGTTGGTTTGCGCAAACTGATTACGGGCGACAAGAGTGCGGAGCAGGATCGCTCCGGTTTCGGGCAGTATCTTCTGGACAACTTGAATGTCGAGTTTTCATTCGCGCGGATTGACATATTCCGCGATATTTTTGGCGCGACCGATTATTACGCACTTAGGCTGACACTGTAGGTTATCTCAGGTGCGGTCTTGATTTACACCTGTCAGGTTGCAAGCAACCGTGATCTACTACAATGGCGGATTCGAAGACGGATCTGCCCTACGAGATCTTTGTGTTCGGCAGACGTCTCGTCTGTCCCGTAGAATTCCTCCCTAATATCATTTTGGCTCTCACTGTCATTCCCGCCCCCCTTCGTCGTCATTCCCGAGCAGTCGGGAATCTATGACCACAAATCATCGCAGACGATACAAAGTACCACATTGGTGGGTTTCTCCCGCCAGTGACGGGCGCTGTTTTTGCAAAGTTGATTACCACATGGGCCCTCCGCCTTCGCGGAGGGTGACAAGAGGGGAGCGGAGGGTGACAAGAAGGGAGCGGAGGGTGACAAGAAAGGAGCGGAGGGTGACGAATCAGAGAAAGGAGATTACAAGATAAAGAGTGAAGGTTGACGGAGAGGAAGCGTTGGTAGCGTCAATTTCCCCTTTGTGTCACGCGGACTCTTGATTACCTTGCCATTCTATGAAGAAACTCAAAACCGCTGTAGTTGGTGTCGGGTCGCTTGGGCGACACCATTTGAAATGGCTCTCTCAGCTAGACCAGTCTGAACTGGTTGGTCTCTACGATATCGATCGTGAACAAGCTGAGAAATATGCTTCCGAGTATAACATCACCGCGTTTGACTCACTCCAGGCTTTGGCCGAGGCTGTCGAGGCGGTGTCAGTTGTCGTTACAACTTCGGCTCACTACGAAGTTGCCGCGCTATTGATAGATCAAGGTGTTCACTGTCTGATCGAGAAACCGATTACGCCCACACTCGATGAGGCTCTTAAGTTGCAGAAACTTGCCCAGGTGCGCGGGGTCAAAGTCACGGTGGGACAGATTGAGCGATTCAATCCGGCTGTTCTGTCGCTGGCCGATACCAATTTGCAACCCTCGTTTATCGAGGCGCACCGGTTAGCGGCATTCGATCCACGCGGGACCGATGTGGCGGTTGTGCTCGACTTGATGATTCATGATATCGATCTGGCGTTGATGTTCACCCGGTCCGACCTGGTTGATATTCAGGCATCAGCGGTAGTAGTGATTTCCGAGCAGGTTGATATCGCCAATGCCCGGTTGACTTTTGCCAATGGGGCAGTGGCGAACCTGACCTCGTCACGTATCTCGCTCAAACCGATGCGGAAACTTCGCATCTTTCAGAAATCCGGTTACTATTCGCTCGACCTGGCTCAGAAACAGGTTGATCTCTATCGGCTGGCGGGTAGTGACGATACCATCGAAGGTATGCGGATACCCCTCGGTAAGTCAGGCCAGGAGATCGTCTATACCAAAAAAATCGATACGGGACAGGATATGTTGGGGGCCGAACTGGGTGCGTTCCTTCTGTCAATAATCGATGATACACCAGTCGCGGTTACAGTTGACGAGGCAACCGAGGCACTCCGGGTGGCGCTTGAAGTCAAGCGGATCGGTTTGGAGTCTATCGAAAAAATGTTACAGGAGAATTCGGCCTGAATGAACGAACCGCTATTGTTCATTTCGGCGGGAGATCCATCAGGCGATACTGCCTGCGCACGGATGATAGACTCTCTGCGTGAGCAAAAGCCTGATATGAGTTTCTTTGGTTTGGGAGGGCACAGGCTTGCCGAGAGAGGTCAGGATCAATTAGCTGATCCGGCCGATCTGGCCGTGCTCGGATTTTGGGAAGTCGCCAAACGATTTTTCTACTTTCGCCACCTAATGCAACGCTGTGTGGCCGAGATTGAGCAACGACACCCGAAAGCGGTACTGTTGGTTGACTACCCCGGTTTCAATTTACGTTTGGCGAAAAGAATAAAACAGCTGGGTATACCAATTATCTACTACATTTCGCCGCAGGTCTGGGCATGGGGCAAGCGACGTCTCGGGCAGATACGTAAATATATAGACCAAATGCTGGTTATTCTGCCGTTTGAGGAAAAGTTTTATCGTGATCATGGCGTGACCTGCAAGTTTGTCGGGCATTATCTGTTAGAGGATATCCCGGCTGACTATATAAGCTCGCCGGTTCCTGACCGTAAACAAATTGCTTTACTGCCCGGTTCACGGTCGCAGGAGATCGAGCGTATGTTGCCAGTAATGCTTGATGCGGCCGCACGGCTCAATCGTGAGTATGGTTGCCAGTCAAAAGTGGCGGCACTTTCGGGTGTATTCGACTATGAATCAGTCTGTGCGGCTTACAGCGGGAGCGGGGTGGAAGTGATTTACGATGACCCACGCAAGACAGTGTTCGAGTCCGAGTTGGTCCTGACCGCATCCGGTACCGCCACGCTCGAAACGGGGATTATCGGTCGCCCGATGGTTGTGGTGTACAAAACCGGATCGCTGACCTATCAGATCGCCAAACGTCTGGTAAAGTTGGACAAGATAGCGCTGGTCAACCTTGTGCTGGGTAAAAAAGTAGTGCCGGAACTAATTCAATCAGAAGCAACCGGCGAAAAGATGGCGACCGAGTTGAGTCGCTATTGGTCCGATCGGGACTTTTGCGAGCGAACCGAAGCCGAACTCAAGCGGGTGCCATCGCTGTTGGGTGGGACATCGGCCTCGCAACGGGTGGCCGAGGTCCTGGCGGAGTATCTGTGATCTGGCTCTATCGCATATTTGCGCGGTTCATCTATCTGCTCCTCTATCCGGTTGGACGCTGGCGCGCCGCTGGCGGTGATGACTTGTGGCGGGGGCGATTGGCACTTGAGTGTGATGTTAAACCTGTTGATATTTGGATGCACGCCGCTTCGGTGGGTGAAGTCAAAGTTCTGGCTAATCTGGTCACCTATCTCAAAGAAACTCTTCCCGAAATCCGAATACATATTACCACTATGACTCGTACCGGGATGGCAACCGCACAGACGATTATGGCTGACAAAGCATCGGTTTCAGCGTTCCCAATCGACAGCACACCGGCCGTAACTCGGAAGCTGGCTCTACTGCAACCACAAATGATTATAGTAGCCGAGACCGAGATCTGGCCCAACTTGATCCGTCTGGCGACTCGACAAGACATTATGTTGGTTTTGGTGAATGGTCGTATGACCGAACGCTCATTGAGCAGGTATCTCAGGTTCAAGTCATCGCTCGGCAGGTTGCTGGCGGGGTATGATCGGTTTTTCTTCAAATCGGAAGGCGACCGTGATCGATTTTCGAGGTTTGGTCTGGATCCGGCCAGAATTGAAGTTACTGGTGATATGAAATTTGACGCACCGTTTATTGAGAGATCAGAAACCAGAGTGAACGAGACCCGCGGTCAACTGGGTATCGGTGGCGATGATTTTCTCATAGTGGCCGGTTCGACCCGACCGGGTGAGGAGTCGCTTCTGCTTGGAATCTTCACACAATTGAAAATAAATTATCCTGGATTGCGACTCACGCTCGCGCCGCGCCATTTAGAGCGACTGAACGAAGTGAAGAAAATACTTGCCGAAAGCGGTCTGAACTTCACTACCTTAGGTGAGACCGTATCAGACTCTGATGTTATACTGGTCGATAGGATGGGTGTGTTGAATTCTCTGTACGAAGCCGCTGATCTTGCTTTTGTCGGAGGTACTTTGGTGGATATTGGTGGTCACAATTTGTTGGAACCGGTCTGGGCGCTAACGCCGGTCGTATATGGACCATCGCTGAATAATGTTATCGAGGCGGCTGAGTATATCGAGTGCCATAACTACGGTGTACGGGTTGACTCGGTTGACGAACTCAAGACGATAATTGAGGATGTCATCGCCGGGCGACGTGATTTTTCGGTTCGTGACCGATCCGATTTGGAACAATCGGTGGTGGCGACCGTTGGCCGATACATACTGGAACAATTTGCTCATGCTTGAACAACTTTGGAAAAAGATAGTTCGACGCAAACCATATACACTGTGGGACTTTCCGGCTTTCTTACTTTGGATCCTGTCATTTGTCTACCGATTAGGTTTCTGGCTCCGGCGCATGATGGCGGGTACATCGGTGAAAGTCTCAACACCGCTTATCTCGATCGGCAATATCTCGGTTGGTGGTTCGGGTAAGACACCGATGGTGGCTTTTTTAACAGAAGACCTGATGGACATGGGTGTTCGGGTCGGGATCGTATCTTCAGGCTATGGACGATCAGATAGCAAACCATTTATTGCACCCGGATACAAAGTCCAGCAGATGGATGTAAGTGTCACCAGTGACGAAGTTATGCTTCTGGCGCATCGTTTACCCGATGCCATTTTTTCTGTCAATTCGATTAAGACCATCGCGGCGCAGAATCTGGCCGAATCCGGTCAGGTGGATGCCATTATTGTCGATGATGGTTTTCAGCATCATCGCTTGGCACGTGATATCGATTTGGTCACTTACGATGCCGGCCTGAAAAAACGATGGCTCAAACCATTTCCGTATGGTTTGTTACGCGAATCCCTGAAGGCTTTGGGGCGAGCCGATATGATTGTGATAACTCGAGCCAAGTTTGCGCTCGATATTAATGCTATCAAGCGTGATTTGCGTAAGCTGAACCCGAGGGCACATATATATTATGCTGCTTTTGAAGCTCACAATCTTATTGGGCATGATCGCCAGTGGCCGATCAAGTATATGGAAGATAAATCTGTGTACTTGTTTGCCGGGGTGGGTAATTTTGGTTCACTCAAGCGGCAGGTCTCGGCGCTGGCGGGCGATTTGGATTATGCGTTTGAACTGTCCGACCATCAGGCCTACGATCCAACGCTTTTGGAGAAGATTAAGACCGATGCCGCTCGATATGATTCCGACCTGATTCTCACCACGTTCAAGGATTGGGTCAAATTGAGTGATTTTGATTTTGGACGGGAATTCTACTATCTTGATCTGGTTGTAGACCTCAATCCCGGTGAAGAAAAACTGATAGCTGAAATTATGCGGCAGTTGAAATTGAAAGAGAAGTCGACCTGATGGAACGACGCTTCGATTTTCTGATAGCAGGCAGTGGCATTGCCGGCCTGTTCTATGCTCTCAAGGTTATTGAGAACGAACCAACGGCACAGATTGCTATTGTCACCAAGAAAGCGGAGGATGCTACCAGCACCAACCGAGCTCAGGGTGGTATCGCCGCGGTTATGGCCGGAACCGACTCACTTGAAAATCATATTGCTGATACCCTGCGTGCCGGGTGCGGACTTTGTCACCAATCGGTGGTAGAACAGGTAGTAGAAAAAGGTCCGGCGGCAATTGAAGAGTTAATTCGCTATGGGGTGAAATTTACCGAGATCGACGGTCAGCTTGACCTTGGTCGTGAAGGCGGTCATTCGTGCAATCGAGTAGTCCATGCCGCCGATCTGACCGGACGTGAAATCGAACGGGCACTTCTGCAGGCCTGTCACAGTAATCAAAATATTCACATATTCCCTGATCACTTAGTACTCGACCTGGTGACCTATTCGCAGGTTGGAGAGGATGTCTGTGTGGGTGCCTATATTTACTGCGAAGACACACGGTCATTTGATACGTTCTTTGCACCGGTGACACTGCTGGCTACTGGCGGATTGGGGATGGTCTATTTTCACACCAGCAACCCCAAGATTGCCACTGGCGATGGGGTGGCGATAGCCCATCGGGCCGGGGTCGACACTGGTAATCTCGAGTTTGTACAGTTTCATCCGACTACTCTCTATTCGCCGGGACGGTGGCCTTTCTTGATATCTGAAGCTGTACGTGGTGAAGGTGCCCGCTTGCGTTCCGTTGCCGGCCGTTATTTTATGGAAGATGCCCACGAGCTTAAAGATCTTGCTCCCCGTGATGTAGTTGCCAGGGCGATAGATAAAGAACTGAACAAAACCGGCAAAGAATATGTACTGCTGGATATCAGCCACCGCGATGCCGGTTTTATTAAAGGACGCTTTCCAAACATTTATCGGGAGTGTTTACGCTACGGCTTTGATATTACCCAGCGACCGATACCTGTCGTCCCGGCCGCCCATTATGCTTGTGGCGGAGTCTGCAGTGACCTGAACGGTGAGACCTCGCTGGCTGGCTTGTACGTGGCGGGTGAGGTTGCTATGACGGGGATGCATGGGGCCAATCGGTTGGCATCCAACTCACTTTTGGAAGCTGTTGTGATGGCACTCTACGCCTCCAGGCAATCCTGTCAGTATTTTCGAGGTCAGATGTTTCCCGAGCATATCGCCGTCGATAATCCGTTGGCGTCGTCGTTGAAAACACCGCGTGAGAAGATACTTGTCGCCCATGACCGGCGCCAGTTGAATCGCGTCATGTCCGATTTTGTTGGGATCTTTCGTACTATAGCAAGGCTGACTTTGGCGCAAGAACGGGTGGAGCCTATTAAGGAGGCGATTGAAGATTACTACTTTGCCACGCCAGCCACCAACGATGTGGTCGAGCTTAGAAATATGGCGACTGTAGCCGACCTGATCGTCAGGAGTGCGTTGAGTCGACGAGAATCACGTGGTCTGCATTACCTTGAAGAATATCCACACACCAACGAAACCCTGGCTCACGATACAATCATACCCGGCCTCGACAGAGAAAAGAGCAATTGATGGAGCATGGTCACGAGACAATACTGATTCTGGATTTTGGCTCTCAGTACACACAGTTGATTGCCCGCCGTGTGCGAGAGGCGCATGTCTACTGTGAAATTCTACCGTACAACGCCGACCTGAGTGCATATCGAAATCGAAGCGTGGCGGGATATATTCTCTCCGGCGGACCATCGTCGCTCACTGACTCCGAGGCACCCCGGCTCGATCGCTCGTTCTTTGACAAGTCTGTGCCTGTGCTTGGATTGTGTTACGGAATGCAGTTGTTGGCTGAATTGTTTGGGGGTGAACTGGTCAAATCGGAACATCGCGAGTATGGTCGCGCGGTTTTTAAGCCGAAGGGTGGACATATTCTGTTCAAAGGTCTTTCTGAAAGTAGTCAGGTCTGGATGTCGCACGGTGATTCCATCGTGCAATTGCCGGATGGTTTCGAGGTGATCGGTAGGACCGATTCCCTCGCCACTGCCGCTATTGCCAACGATGCGGACCGGATCTATGGACTGCAGTTTCATCCGGAAGTTCATCACACCGCCCAGGGTAAGCAGATTATTGATAATTTTCTGTTTAATATCTGCCAGGCGGCTGGTGACTGGACGACTGAATCGTTGATCGAGGAGTCAATCGCCGGCATCCGTGAGCAGGTAGGAGAGAGCGAGGTAATTCTCGGTATATCGGGCGGGGTCGATTCGTCAGTGGCGGCGATGTTACTGGATCGTGCCATTGGGGAAAAACTGCACGGCGTGTTTGTCAACAATGGTGTGCTACGTAAGAACGAGTTTGAAGAAGTCACCGAAATACTTCAGACACTCGGGATTAACCTGCACCCGGTCGATGCTTCTGATCTGTTCCTGAAACGTTTGGCGGGAATCGAGGATCCTGAGAAGAAACGCAAAATTATCGGCAGTACGTTTATTGATGTTTTTGAGGAGGAGGCGGCCAAAATCGGTGGAATCAAGTTCCTGGCCCAGGGAACGCTTTATCCCGATGTGATAGAGTCGGTCTCGTTTAAGGGCCCATCGGCGACGATCAAGTCGCATCACAATGTCGGTGGCCTGAAAGAGAAGATGAAATTTGAGCTTGTCGAGCCACTGCGTGAACTGTTCAAGGACGAAGTGCGCGCATTGGGGCGGGCACTTGGTTTGCCGGAGAAATTCATCGGGCGACATCCATTTCCCGGCCCAGGTCTGGCAGTGCGGATCTTGGGTGAGGTCACTCCGGAACGCTGTGATTTGCTTCGCGAGGTCGATGCTATCTTCATCGGTCAGCTTCACAAACACGGCATCTATGATGATATCTGGCAGGCCTTTGCTGTGCTGTTGCCGGTGCGTGCGGTGGGGGTGATGGGTGACGAACGAACCTATGAAAACGTGGTGGCTCTGCGTGCGGTTACATCGGTTGACGGCATGACTGCCGACTGGGCACGGATTGATCCGGACATTCTGGCCGAGACTTCCAACGAAATTATTCGTTATGTGAAGGGAGTCAACCGGGTGACCTATGATATATCTTCCAAACCTCCGGCCACGATCGAGTGGGAATGATGACTACAGGTTATCCCAGCAGAACAGCAGGTCGGGTTCGAGTATTGACAATTTGTATGATATACCCCAAATGTATGACTTGGTACCCCACCCAACGGGTGGGCTTGTATTATCAAGGGGCAACCTCTGGACATCTGCCGGACACGTCAATGGCGGAACCATCCTTCGGCAGGCTCAGGAGAGGCTGGGGTTTCACCCTACAAGAACTTTTGGGACAACCTCATTACGGGAGCCGGTCGCAAATGAGATTCTGGTAACTCTTGAGACCAATTAGCATGATAGCAACAGTATCGATTTTGGTGGCGGGTCTATTAGTGGTCCTGTTTGTGGCCCTGTCGATCATGGTATATTTCAGGCAGGGGCGGGTGATATTTGTACCGAGTCGCGAAATAGAAATCAGGCCTGACCAGGTCGGGTTGGTTTGGGAGGATGTCTTTATCGAAGTCGCTGATGGCGAACGAGTACATGCCTGGTATTTCCCGATTGAAGGTGGAGTGGTCACATCAAGGACTGTTCTGTTCTGCCATGGTAACGCCGGTAATATCTCGCACCGTCTTCAAACAGTGCAATTGCTACTTGAGTTGGGCTCCAATGCCCTGATTTTTGACTACCGTGGTTTTGGGCGCTCCGATGGTAAACCAACCGAAAATAACATGTATGCCGATGCGCGGGCTGTCTATCATTGGTTGCTGAAAGAAAAGCAAATTACACCCTCGGATGTCTTTCTGTTTGGTCGCTCGCTGGGCGGGGCGGTGGCGATTGATTTGGCTGTCTCAAATGAGTGTGCTGGGGTGGTTGTAGAGTCCTCGTTTACGTCTATTGTTGATATGGGGCGGCGGCTTTATCCGTATATGCCGGTTCCGCTTTTGGCGCGCTATCGGTTTGATTCAATTTCAAAGATTGGACAGATAGAGAGCAAAGTGCTGATCACTCATTCTCCCGATGATGAGATGGTTCCATACGAAATGGGCCGACAACTGTACGAAGCCGCTTCGGACAACTGCACGTTTGTGGTTCTGACCGGTGGGCACAATGACCAGAGTTACTTTTACAACACCAATTATCGTAACGGCTTACAGGAGTTTTTTGGAACCGGTGGAGCGACTGCCGCTGAGAACAAGAACCAAATCGATTGACAGCGATGCTGTTGGACGCTTTAATAGACATCTGTGACCTGCCAGAGGCTGTAAGAGATGACCAGGCTTGATACAAATCGCTTAGCTGAGTACACTGCTCCGGTTCATTCGGATCTTGAGGCGTTTGACGCCCGTTTGCACGATTACCTGCGTGGTGATTCACCACTGATATCTTCTATCGCTCGCCATTTGCTCAAATCCAGAGGCAAACGGATTCGTCCGGCCTTTCTTTTTCTTACATCGCGGGCGGCTGACAATTTTACTGAGCACTCAGTCGATGCTTCCCTGGCGGTGGAACTGATCCATACTGCGACGCTGTTGCACGATGATGTGGTTGATGAATCGGATCTGCGGCGTGGGCAGGAGACAGTCAACTACAAGTGGAAGAACTTGATTTCGGTCTTGATGGGTGACTACATTTTCGCCAAGGCGTTTCGGATTATGGCTGATGCCAATTCACTTGAACTGATTGATGCAATCGCGCGAGCCACCGAACGAGTCTCAATAGGTGAATTGCGTCAGATTGAGGAAACTCATAACTACACTCTGTCGGAAGATGAGTATTTCGAGATCATCGCCGACAAGACCGCCTCGCTTTTCTCTGTCTCATGTGAGAGCGGACCAATTCTGGCAGGACGTGATACAGCAGAACGACAACGTTTCGGAGATTTCGGTGAAAATATCGGTACCGCGTTTCAGGTGGCAGATGATCTTCTTGATTTTATTGGTGACCCCAAGGAAACTGGTAAAGAGCTGGGTGTTGACACGCTCAGCGGGTATGTCACTTTGCCTCTGATCTATTCCCTGAAATCGGTCAACGAAGCTTCCGGACGGGAAATCATAAAGAACCTCAAGAATGGCAACGGTGAAGAAACGTTTGAGGAAATCTATTCGTTTGTCGAAGAACAAGGCGGCTTGGACTATACTTCGCGCCGCGCTACCGAACTGAGTGAGCGCGCCCTGGAATCGATTGTCAGCGTGGGGCCATCGGATTACTATGAGTCGTTGATCAACCTGATTCGGTACACTGTGGCCAGGGCTTCCTAAAGTTGAATCCTGACCTCAAGGCAGTATTGTTTAATTTGAGCATTGGAGGGACTGCCACGGGGCGGTTGTTGCCTTGATGCGTATAAGAAACAAATTGTGTTTGGACTAACTGACATTTCTATTGCTTTCCTGACGGGATCCCCGATTTGGGTTTGGGCGGGTCTGTTTGGTCTGCTGGTGATGACGTGGTTGCTTTACCGGCGCACCAATCCACCGTTGCCTGTCTATTTACGGATTGTATTGGCCTTGGTGCGGGTTGTGGCTGTTTTGGCGCTAATCATTGCGCTTTCTGAGCCGGTTGTAAGTTATAGCCGACAGTTTGAACGACCCCGCCATCTGGCAGTTTTGATGGATCGTTCGATCAGCATGGAGCGCGAAGAACAGGGCCTTTCGCGGCATGGCCGAGTTGATTCGATTTGGTCGGGCAATACGGCCTCCAGTCTTCGTGCTAATTGTGATATCGAGACTTTCTATTTCGGAGGTGTGCTGGATAACGACCCAGCTAAAATTCTTCCGAGCGAAACCGCGCTGGGGAACATCCTGAACGATTTGCAGCGACGCCAGATTGAGCGACCGTATGACGCCTGGCTCCTCTTTTCCGATGGTCGCAACAATAGTGGATCGGATCCTCTCGAAGTTGCCCGATCGCTGAATGTACCGGTGACAACCGTTGGTATAGCCGCGGGTGGTGATGAAGTCGATCTCGCCCTGGTCGATGTTGATCACAACCCAGTGGTGTTTGTCGGACAGCCGACCGAAACAACGGTCAAAATTAGCTGGACGCGGGCTGAGGGCGAAACAGTCAACGTGCGCCTGCTCGATTCCACTGTTCTGTTGGCCGAGAGTCAGTTGGCGATTGATCAGGAAAGCGGGTTTGCTGAGGTTACCCTCAATTATATCCCGGCCCGTTCCGGACAGCGACTTCTCAGTTTTGAGATTTCGCCGCTTTCCGAAGAAACCGAGACCGACAATAATCGCCGCACAATCAGCGTGAAAGCTATGCGTAGCCGAGTGGCCGTCCTTCTGGTGACCGGTGCTCCGGACTACGAAGTCGGGTTCCTGCACAGGTTCCTTCAGCGATCAGATCGATACGAAGTTGAGATGATTGCCACCGGAAACCGATCAGGTCGTTTGGCTGGTCGTATCCCGAGTGCTCAGTCTGAGCTGAACCGATATGATCTAATTATCCTGCATGATCCTGACCCGGCCCGACTCAATTCGTATCGCGGTCAGTTGCGGTCGTATCTGGCTGATCGCGGCGGCGCGATCTGGTTCCTATTCGGGCGACAATTTGCCTCTCGTGCGACACCCGACTGGTTGACCGAGCTGTTGCCGTTCTATCTGCCCGATCCATCTCCGGTTGCTTACGGTGCGTTTCATGGACTGCCAGCCGAAAGCCAGTTGTTCCACCCGGTTATTCGGTTAGCCGATGATCGCGCCGAAGTCCGAGAGATCTGGGCTAATCTGCCGCCGTTCAAAGCGCTGGTTCCCTGTGTTCCGGTTGAGCGTAGCGGCGTCATACTTGCCTTTGCCGATACTGGTTCGCGTTTTGATGTGCGTCCGCCGGTGTTGGGCTATCGTCGTGTTGGCCCCGGCAAGGTTCTCGCTCAAGCCGCTTTGCCGTTGTGGACCTGGGGTTTCGAAACACTGACCTACAATCCCGACAACGATATCTACGATCGTATAGTGGAAAGCAGTGTCAACTGGCTGACGGTTGAAGATGATTTTGACCCGATCCGCATCATCCCGGTGAAAGAGATATTCAGCCGTTCGGAATCGGTTCGTTTCGATGGTTTCGCGTTCGACCAGGGTTTTCGACCGCTTCCCGGAGTTGATGGCAACGTGGTTGTGACAAATTCTGACACGGGGGAGAAGTTCGAGATGGATTTGCTTGAACGTGGGGAAGGAGCGTTTGAGACTGAGTTCTCAACCCTGCCACCTGGTGAGTACACATATCGCGCGCAATTTTCCAAGGGTGGTCAGGTGCTCAAGACCAACGAAGGACGTTTATTGGTGGAATCATTTTCACTTGAGGAGTATGACCAGCGGGGCGATCCGGCGATGCTTATGGCGTTGGCTCGCGCCACCGGCGGTCGGTATGTCGATTTTGCGGATTTCGATGCGGTGCTGACCAGTCTCGATCAGACCCCGGTCATAGAAGAGATTGATCGTGAAATTAAACTGTTTGGTAAACTTTGGCTACTATTGCTTTTTGTGGGGGCGTTAGCGGTGGAGTGGCTACTTCGTAAGCTCAATCATCTGCTCTAATAAATTAACAATAGATTTTATTACTCTGTTGTTTTCTGGTGTTTCTTATCATGAGTCAGGGTCGCCTTGGTCTCACTCAATTTGCTCACTCGGATCTGGATTTGCTCCCCGCATTCGATAATCTGCTCAAGGCCGGAGCGTTGCTCGGCTGTCAGTTTGGTTTTGTCGGTTAATATAAACTCGGCGTTGCCCAGAATCCCGGCTAATTGATTGTTGATATCATGATTGAGATTCAGGCAAAGGTCGATAAGCGGTTTCAACCTGCGGTATTCAATGATATCCCGTTTCAGGTCGTCATCGATTTGCAAATCGGTCAGATCTTGTTCAAGACTTTTTTTGTGTTTGTCATAACAAGAAAATCCCCATCACTTAGTTATAGATCAACTGTTTACTTTATCGGATTTATGTTGGAGGATCTTTTGTTCTTCTCGTTGATTTTATCCCATAGTTTGACTTCCTTAGCAATCCAGGGCGATTAGTAACGAACTTGTGCAGAAAAGGTACTGATAAATGAAGATTGCGGTAATTGGTGCTGGCCTGATGGGGCGAGCGGCTCTCTATGATATTTCCCGGAACAATTCGGTGGAACAGGTCGGGATATTTGATGTTGACGGAAATCTTGCGGCCGAAATAGCCACCCGATTTGGCTCAGGTAAGGCTGTTGTGGGTGGCCTTGATGCTACCGATGAAGACCGGGTTACATCCCTTCTGAAAGACTACGATGCGGCATTGGCTTGCACGACGTATCAGCATAATCCGGGGCTTACCAGGGCGGCGATCAAGGCCGGGTGTCATCTGGTAGACTTAGGCGGCAACAACGATGTGGTCCAGACCCAGATACAAATGAACGATGCCGCTAAGCAGGCCGGTGTCATTGTTATTCCCGATTGCGGTTTGGCACCGGGGATGGTTTCGCTGATGGTTGCTGATGGGGTGAACAAGTTGGATAAGGTTTCCGGTGTCAAAATCCGTGTTGGGGGTCTACCGCAATCGCCGCGGCCACCACTAAACTACCAGATTGTCTTTTCGGTTGAGGGGTTGATCAACGAGTACTGGGAACCGTGCACGATTCTTGAGAACGGGCAAAAGACAACTGTAGCGCCAATGACCGGTTTGGAAGAACTCGAATTTGATGGCATTGGACAACTGGAGGCGTTTTACACATCGGGTGGTACATCGACTCTGCCTGATACCTATGGCGGGGAGATCGGGTTTCTGGATTACAAGACGATCCGCTATCCCGGTCATTGTCGACCGATGCGCACCATGCTGGAACTCGGTCTCGGGTCGCGCAAACCAGTGAATCTGGACGGCGTCGAAGTTGAACCGAGGGCGCTGTTCAAAGCTCTTTTGTCTCGTAACCTGACGCATGTCGGGCCGGACATGGTGCTGGTGCGGGTGAGTGTCGAAGGTACAAAGGATAACGCGGAGAAATCGATCATTTACGAAATCGTTGACCGCCAGGATCCCGGTACCGAACTAACGGCGATGATGCGCACCACCGCGTTTCCGGCGGCGATCATCGCGCAGATGGCGGCTTTGGGACAGATCACGGCACGCGGAGTCAAACCGCAGGAGATCGCGGTCAAACCGTCGCTGTTCCTGCCCCAATTAGACAAGCGCGGCATCAAGCTGACGATTACGGAGAAGTAGTAGTAGATACCGTCTTGTCAGTCAATGAGAATATTGCGGATTAAACGGTTTTTTTTGCAATCAGCATAGCTCGGCTGATAAGCAATAGC
>JAGGTI010000125.1 GCA_021163775.1 Candidatus Zixiibacteriota bacterium | reverse complement strand
AAGAAAAACGTTTAATCCACTAATTCAGCGTTGACTTGAAAGACGGTATCTACGAGACTATTAAAGGTATACCGGGGTCCACCTCACGGATTCGGACGATTCGCCATCGCGCAAGGACGCGACCCGGTTCTGATATTTTATTCTTCCCTACCTGAAACAAGGCTCTCGCCTATAATTACATTGTGTCTGTTCGGCCGCGGCCTTATGATTCTTGTCTATCGGGCAACTACCACACCCGACCAACAACCGAGATGGAGACGATAAGATGCTATCCCGCCCAACCAACCTGACGGTTCTGACAATGCTGACAGCGGCTGTTGTCTTAGCCGGTTGTAGCAAAGACAACCCGACTGATGGTGGTCAATCAAGTGTCAACATCGATACCCTCCTGGTTGCCGAAGACGCTTATATTCACAGCGATGTACCGGATGGCCACTACGGCACCAGTACCGAACTGAGTGTGGTGACGGTTGTCTATGTCGGAGGGCTAACGGTTGAGTACCGAGCCTTTGTGAAATTGCCGCCCCTACCCGCAAGCCTTGACCTCTCTCGATTAGCCTGGGCTGATCTGGAACTGTCCTATACCGGCACCGACAGTTCTCGACAAATTGTAGTTAAGGCATACCCGGTTGCCGATGACTGGCACGAAGATTCTATTACCTGGAACAACGCCCCACTTTTCGATTCCGCCCTGTTCGACAGCGCCCGTGTCTCAAATTACAAGCTCTCGATCAATGTTGCGCCAATCTACCGACTGGGTGATCCAAACAAAGGTATCATGCTGACTACTATTGATGGCACCGAACAAGTATTTCATTCTTCCGAAACGACCGACAGCAATCTGGCGCCGATAATCAAAATCGGCTACACTCCGGAATAGGCGTAGTAAGAATAGTAAGGCAGAACCAACCAACCGGTGGTTGTCTTGTGCTGTCAGGCGACTCTGCCTGACAGTTCTTGTCTGTTAACCGGGTGTCGGGCAGGGTCACCCGACACCACGTAAAAAACCGTCTGCAATTGGCAGAACCGCTAAGGAGACTGCTCTACGAGACTACTGCCGGGAGCTTCTGGTCTTGGATTTTGGTTTTTTGCGCATTACCCGCCGTTTCCTGGGTTTCTTGGGCGTGGTCGGCAAGAGAGGAGCCGTCAGTTGTTCATACAGGTCAAATAGAAACTCTATTCTCTCACGTTCAGAATCGAACTTCTTGGGGCGATAGCAACGATCCACTGCTTTGTCCAGTGCTTGATGAGCCTTCAGCAATGGTCTGGGCATGACCAACGGATCATACAGATCAGCCAACGTGGCTCCACCATCCAGATACTTCTGACGAATATCCAGCAGTTTCTGGGACATAGTAGCCACAGTGTCTTTCTGTTTGTCTGTCGCATCAACAGGCCAAGGGTAGTTGTTGTAGACTAACTTTATTGAATAGCGAAAATCAGATTTCAGGCGCCCGCACACTTGGCGAACCCATGCCATGTGCATTGCACTAGTCAGGACTCCGAAGTGGTATTTTCCTGTACCATTGACCAGGTGTACTGCATCGCCACAGATAGTCGAGGGTGTCATATGGCCAATAGGGATATAGAACCTTCGTTCTGAACTGGTCTTTGGAATCACCAGGTAATTGGATGAGGGAAGATTCTCAACATGGTACTTCGTCGGTGTTGCTGCCAACTTCTGGGTGAGTATATTTCGTTTCTTGTTCTTAGCCGTGTCATCCTTACCCTTTGCGGGGATTTCACCCAGACGATATCTGCTTACCATCTCTACGCGCTCTTTCACCAACGGCAAAGACCTGATCTTCTGAGGCGAAACGTCTACCAAAAACAAACACCAACGCTCAATCCCATGTAGGAACTCTCTTGCTCCGATCCAACGGCGAAATAGATGCTCCGCGTCAGGCTCTTTCTCCAGAAACATAGCCTTCTCTTCAGGTGTGAAGAGGTAATAGCCGCCATCAATTGGTTTGTTGCCAATTCCGATTGTAGGCGCATCACAAATCGGATTTGATCGATTAGTCAACGCGATGTCTGGTGCCTCAACGAGGTAGCGGTTAACAAATCCCACTTCCAATGCGATGGGTTCGCCTTTGATGTGTTCGTAGTCAAAAATAGTCTTGCCGTCGAGGGATTCTTTACCAAATCCCACAATCACAACGTGGACATGCGCCTTACCCCTCGCCTCGCTTTGCCAGGCAAATGTCCTGTGAGCGAAGTTGATCTTCACGCCACGCCTGAATAGTTCCGACCACAGAACACCAACTTGTTCGCCTTGACAGATTGAGTTGGACGATACAAAGGCACCGGCAGCTTTGGTACCGTCAACGTAGTCTGTGGCTAACAGGTACCACAATGAAACATAGTCGAGTAGACCTGAGTTTTTCAATCCTCCCGCAATATGTTTGACATCGGAACGCTGGTCATCAGATTGGAACTTCGCTCCAACGAAGGGCGGATTGCCAAACACGTACGAGCACTCTTCTTTGGGTAGCAACTCATTCCAGTCCATTCGGAGCGCATTCGCACAGCAAATATGAGGTGAAGCTTTCAAGGGAATCCGTTGGAATAGATTACCAGCCGCCACCGACAGTTCCACGTTCATCTGGTGATCTGTCAGCCAGAGCGCGGTCTCGGCAATACGAGCGGGCCACTCGCCTATCTCTATACCGTAGAATTGGTTGACATCGACAATTGATAGCTTCGCCAACTCACCGAGGTCAAGTTCCTTTTCTCGTTTCTCGAATTCGTACAACTCATTCAGAATCTTGAGTTCAAGGCGTCGCAACTCACGATAGGCGATTACGAGGAAGTTACCACAGCCACAAGCCGGATCGAGAAATCGAAGACCAGCAAGTTTCTTTTGAAGACCACGTAGTCGCGCAGTTCTACGATTAGAGCGATCCCTCCTAATTGGCTCGAATTCATCGTACAGCGCGTCCAGGAAGAGGGGCTTGATGACTTTTAGAATGTTATGCTCAGTTGTGTAGTGCGCCCCTATTTGACGCCTCTCGGCCTTGTCCAATATTCCCTGAAACAGAGACCCGAATATCGCAGGCGATATACGCGACCAATCAAAACTACAGCACGTGCGCAACTGGGTACTCATCTGTCTACTGAATCCGGCCAACGGAAGATGATCTGCAAACAGATCACCGTTGACATAGGGAAAGGCGGTCAAGTCTTCATCAATATGTTTGGATCGCTTGTTCTCGGGTGTATTAAGAACATCAAACAGGGCATTCAATTGAGGACCTAAATCCGAACCATCTCTATTGGTATGATTGTGAATATAGTCTAAGAACTGAGCGGCATCGAATATCCCGGTATCTTCTGCAAACAGGCAAAAGAGAATCCTCACGAGCAAGCGCTCGCAATCAGTTCCTTCATAGCCTCCCTCAGTGACTGCGTCGTGCAGGTCAGCCATCAACTGCGCGGCCTTAAGATTGGCCGGGTCTTCCTCACGGAATTTGTGCGTCGTCTGCCCAATGAAGAAAGCGAAGTGCCTTACGTAGCGATGCAATTCACTTAACGGGAATACTATCTTCTCGTATGGTTGTCCCTCCCGTAGAGGAAGCTCCTGCTGTACCTCAGGTTCCAGGTCAAACAAGGCCATATGAGTAAAATTGCTCAAGGCAATATACCGGGGTACTTCGTCTGTCCTGCCTGAGGAAACGAGCTCCTGAATGTAACTGAAGGCCTGCGATTCGGCCTTCTCCAGGTTTTCGCCTGCACTCTTATGTTCTGCCAGAAACCGACCGCTCCAGAGTAGGTCGATTCGGTCATAGTTCCCCGTCAGATTGCGTACGGGTTCCTCAAAAGCAGCTACAACTCTCCGCTTGATACCGAAGACTTCAAAGAAGCTATTCCAAAAAGTCTGCGCCTCCGCTCGTTCGCTTGAAGCGCTTTTCCAATCGCGCGAGAACTGTATCGCTCGTTGGCGAATCTCATTCCACGAGAGTGCTGGCATTAGTAGCCCATCCCCGCCTATCTAGTTGGTTCGAAGTTGAAAAGCCATATCTGGTTTGCAGTAACTCATACCCGAAGTTAAGTCTGTGCCGTCGCGAGTGTCAACCATATCTGTATATCTCTTTCACAGTTGTGTCGGGTCCTTGTCCCGTCAAGACGGGATTGTGACCTGACACGTAAGTGCATGTCAGACAATAGCGGCAGGTCTCACGTATTCGCCCAGGCGAATTCGAAGGACCAGCCGCAACTACCACAGCAAGCGGGCAGAACCTCTTGTGGTTCTGCCATGAATTGTGGCAGAAGCGCTAAGGAGACTGCCCTGCGGGACTACTGGTTACCATGCGGTTCGTATTTATCAAACCAGTCGAAGCCGAAATCGCGCATCAACTGTAAGTAGGCATCGCTACCTTCGGCCATTTCATCAGCCACATAGTGTAAACCAAAATACCGTTGCGATATGCTGATCCTGCCTTTCTCCCGAATACGCTCCAGACAACGGTGGGCGAACTCTTCCCCATGCACCTTGAGGCAGACCCGTTCAAGGTCTCGTAGTCGTTCGTCGGTGACCTCCACGCCGCGGCTCGGATACTTTTTGTCGTACGCCTCGGTGATCTCATTGTCCGATAATCGTCTATACTTCTCGTTGTGGGTGATGATATCGATATCAAGTTTCCGCTTCGGACTGGGGCGCTTGGTTGGGTAACCCAGACTGAGCAGAACCACCGGTAACACACCATTCGGCAATTCGAACATCTCGCGCAACTGAGGGAAACACTCTGTAACGGTTCCGACATACACCGAACCAAGTCCCATCGCATCGGCGGCAGTGCAGATATTCTGTGCGGCAATGACCGTGTCCTGAAACGATATCCAAAAATGGTGGAATGAACTGGTGGCGGCAAACGGCGCCAGTTCCACTTCCGCCCAGCGGCGTAGACGAAACCAGTCGATACAAAACAACAGGTTAGTTGGTGCTTTGGCGATGAAAGTCTGGTCGCCGCATAACTCAACCAGTCGTTTCTTGGTGGCGGGGTCATCGATTCGGATTATCGAAAACGGTTGAAGGTTCCCGCCGGTCGGCGCATGGGTACCGGCTTCGAGAATCGTCCGCATGACTTCGTCGGGTATTGGTCGATCCACGAACGAACGGCAACTGCTCCGCTCGTGCAACAGTTGAATAGTCTCGTTATCGAAATTACCTGTGGTATTGGTATTGTCACCATGATGGGTCGGCATGTTATCATCGCCGGACATAGACTCACTCCTGGTATAGGTTCTTCGGTCTCGCTTCAATTAGGCACAGACACCGCTGGAACTCAAGGAAGAAGTCGGAACCACTAAAGGGTTTCAATCTACAAGTCTTTGGACCCGCCATTGTAGTAGTCTTGTATGGCAGAAGCGCTAAAGGCTTCAGCCCTACAGGTCTTGACTATTGCCTCCGCTTGCCGTAAGCTGGAACCTTGCATACTACTAAGGACAACCGTAGCCGATGACCGACCTGACCAAACAAACCAAAAAGACCAAATTCAGCCGCGACCCGATGTACCGTTACCTGATTGCGATGACCATCGCCGCATCAGTCGGACTACAGGGCTGGCGCACCCTGTTTGATAATTTCTCGGTCAATGTAATTGGGCTGGATGGTAGCCATGTTGGAATGATCCAGTCAATACGTGAAATCCCCGGATTTCTGGCCCTGCTGGTTGTCTTTGTCATGCTCTTGCTCAAGGAACACAGGATTTCGGCTCTGTCGATCGTGACCCTCGGTGTTGGCGTCCTGGTCACCGGGATGTTCCCATCGTACGCCGGTTTGATCGGCACTACGCTGATAATGAGTCTCGGCTTCCACTACGCCGAAACGACTTTCCAATCACTTACTCTCCAGTATTTCGACAAAAAAACCTCGCCTCTTGTTTTCGGCAAGATGCGCGGGATCGGAGCCGCGGCCAATGTCGGGATCGGGGCGGTCATATTTATTCTGGTACCAATTCTGTCGTATCAGAGTCTCTATCTGGTTCTGGGCAGTGCGGTGGCGTTGATCGGATTCTGGGGATTTACCCGCAACCCGGCCAAATCAAACACAACCCCCCAGCACAAGAAAATGATCCTGCGCAGTCGTTACTGGCTGTTTTACTTCCTGACCTTCATGGCCGGAGCGCGAAGACAGATATTCGTCGCCTTCGCTGTTTTCCTGTTAGTCAAGAGATTCGGCTTCAGCGTGCAGGAAATCACCGCGCTGTTTGTGATCAACAACATCATCAATTATTTCCTGGCGCCATTGATCGGCAAGGCGATTGTCCGTTTCGGTGAGCGCAAAGTTCTCTCGGTAGAGTACTTTTCACTGATTTTCGTCTTTCTCGCCTACGCTTTTGTTGATTCAAAACTGATTGTCGCCCTGCTCTATATAGCCGATCATATCTTTTTCAATTTTGCAATGGCAATTCGGACTTTCTTCCAAAAAATCGGTGACCCACAAGATATCGCCCCCAGCATGGCGGTTGGTTTCACTATCAATCATATCGGCGCGGTGGTGTTCCCAGTGATCGGCGGCCTGCTGTGGATGATCGACTACCGCATTCCGTTTGTGATCGGTGCCGGTCTCTCTCTCATCTCGCTGGTAGCGGTGCAACTGATAACCGGTCAGGTCAGAAAGGCTGAAACCAGCAAAGTCTGAACTATTGAACATTGCTCATACCTCAGTCATTATTGCCCACACTTCGCTTTCAATGCCTTCCTGATAACCCCTCACGGCTAACTGCATTTTGTTGATTTATGATACAACTGTCAGGATCATTTGGCTATGTTTTCCGGCGGTTCCAAATTTATTCTGATCACGCTTTTCACCGTGCTCTTGATCGGTCTGATCAATCTGATCTGGTGGTTCAATTACCAGCGCACCGAAGAGATGCTCGATGAACAGTTGGGACGGCGACTAACCGCAGTTGCCCAATCAGCGACAGTCGCGCTTGGCTCGGAAACAATCGACAGCCTGCGCTACGGTAACCTTGATGCTTACCTTCGGACAATTTCCATTCTCGAACGGATCCGCCAATCCGACTCGCTGGCCGAACTGTTTATCGTCGATGAAAACTACTACTACCTGGCCACTACTACACTGGAACCTGATTCAGTCTATTTTCTGGGCACGATCAACGGGATGTATATAGACTCGATCCTGTTTGGATTGAGCGGCGGCTCGATCCCAACCCCTACCTACCGCACCGGCAAGCTCTATCTCAAGTCAGCCTTTGCCCCCTTGATAGGTAGTGATGGTTCGGTTACAACAGTGCTGGGGGTCGAGGCCAATGTCGATTACTTTGAGTCGCTCGATCAACTGAGGCACAATCTCTATTATGCATCGGGGCTGTCGTTAGCTGGTGGCCTGCTGTTGGGGCTGTTTTTCCTTCTGTGGCAACGACGTATCGCCCTCGCCGAACAGCGGCTCTATATGAATGAAACCCACGCCCACCTCGGTCGCATGGTGGCGGTGGTGGCTCACGAACTGCGTAACCCGCTAATGATTATCCGAGGTTCGGCCGAGCGCCTGGCCAAGAAAACCAGTCTACCCGAAGCTGACTATGCTATTGAGGAAGTTGACCGGCTTAATGAGATCGTTACCGGCTACCTCGATTTTGCCCGTTCCGGTGGTTCACTGCTCAGTTCCGATCTGCCCGTTCGAATTAACCTTGCCGATCTGGTCGCCGGAATCAAAAAACACCTGAACGAAAAATACAACAATGACAAAAATCAAAAAATCGACTGGCAGAGTGAACTGCCCGACACAGATATATCAATGATCGGCTATGCCCGCTCGCTCCGGCAGGTACTGCTCAATCTGCTTATCAACGGGGTAGAGTCGTGCCAGGAAGCTGGAAAGCCGTTAAAGATCGGACTTGAAGTATCGGTAGACTCTGAGACGATTAATCTGTGCATAACCGACGGTGGCGCCGGTTTGTCCAAGAAACAACAGAAGAATATCTTCTCTCCATTCTACACAACCAAAAAGACTGGCTCCGGTTTGGGGTTGTACCTCAGTCGAGAAATTGTCACCCAGATGGGCGGGCTAATGGAACTTAGGTCAACGCCAAAAACTGGCACAACCATTATTATTAAGCTACCGGATCATCCGAAAGAATAAGATTATGGCCCAAATATTAGTTGTCGATGACGAACCGAAAATGACCTCGCTGATTTGTGGGACGCTGGAGGATGAAGGCCACCAGGTTACTACCACAGTCGATCCGTCCGAAGCGCTCAAACTAATCGACCAGCACTCGTATGATATTGTCATCACCGATCTGTCGATGCCGGGTGTCTCAGGTATGCAGGTACTCGACAGGGCACTCGCCAGAGGCGACTGCGCAGTGATTATGATGACCGCTTTCGCCTCCGCTGAAACCGCGGTCGAGGCAATGAAAAAAGGGGCCGCCGATTACCTGATAAAACCGTTCGCTCTCGATGAACTGGTCATCCAGGTGAAAAGACTGACCGAACAACAGAAACTGGGTTCGCTGAATGCTCACTATAAAGAAGCGGCTCGTGGCAATCAATCAAAGAAAATGATCGGTTCGTCACCTGCCACCGTAAAGATCAGAAAACTGATTGAACAGGTTGCTCCGACCGAAGCAACCGTTCTGCTTACCGGGCGTTCCGGCACCGGCAAAGAACTGGCGGCCCGGATGATTCACGACCTGTCGCCGCGAAGCAACCAACCGTTTATTGCGGTCAACGCCGCCGCCCTGCCTGAGACCCTGATGGAAGCGGAACTATTCGGTCACGAGAAAGGCGCTTTCACAGGTGCTGAAAAGCGCAAGCTGGGCCGGTTTGAACTGGCTGATTGTGGAACGATATTCCTTGATGAAATTGGCGAAGTATCCCCTGCTGTCCAAAGCAAACTGCTCCGAGTGCTGGAAGAGCGTCAGTTGATGCGCGTGGGCGGGGTCGATACAATCTCGGTCGATGTTCGGGTGATCGTGGCCACTAACAGTAACCTGAAAGAACAGATCGGCCTGGGGACATTTCGCGAAGATCTCTATTTTCGCCTCAATGTGTTTCCGATTGAACTTCCCCCACTGGCCGAGCGAGGTCAGGATGTAATCGAACTGGCGGAGTCTTTCCTGATTCATCAGCTATTTCCACATACCAGTCTCGATCCTGCGGTTACTGATCTTTTGCTCAAATACGATTGGCCGGGTAATATTCGCGAACTTAGGAATGTGCTGGAACGGGCGGTGATTCTATCTGGTGGAGAACCGCTCAGCCTTGAAGAATTCTCGCTCGAAATCGAATCCGACCCACTGATCAGCGGGAGCACGGGAGGAGTAGCCGGAACCGGCTTGGAATCTACCGAGAAAGAGATGATCCTGGCCGCCCTTGAGCAAACCGGAGACAACAAAACCGAGGCGGCCAAGTTGCTAAAAATAACCCGTCGGCGTCTGTACAGCCGGATGAAAATCCACGGCCTCAAGCCATAGTGATGATATAATAGCCGTGCTCCCGATTTGCAACTATACGTGCTCCCAACAACTACCGGAGCACGGAACTTCGCTCTGTTTGGGTACGCCCGTAGCTAACTCGCTCCATATGGGTCGTTCGGTGTACCTGAGCGTACGATTAGCAAACAGCCCAAATCTGGGTTATCTGTGTAAACTTATGATATACAGCCAATTATAATTTGCATTCTGGCCGGCACTCAGTTTGATTATAGGTTCCTCGGAAAGAGGTGTCCAAATGACTCGTATTCTAATTATCGCCATATTCGTTATCACCCTGATCGGAGCAACCGGAGCAACTTTCGCTCAGGGCGGCCCTACCGACGCCCAGCTCGGCCAGCTTAGAAATGAACTGGATCGCACCGATGAACTAATCATCCAAGCGCGGGAGGCGGTCAGAATCTCTAACTCGGCTATTGCCGCTCAGGCTCTCAGTCGCGCCGAGATGCTTCAGGAACAGGCTCGACAGGCCTACCAGAATCAGGCCTATCTGTTGTCCTTGTCATTGACCAGGAAGTCCAGGGAGCAGGCTGGATTGGCTCTTTCCAATAGCCGCCTTTCAGAACAATTGGAAGGCGTAGTCCACAGCCGATTGGAAAAGGCCCGCGAAATGCTTGATCGTGCCCGCGAGGCTTTACCCACACCGCCGGGACCGATAGCTTCTACTCTCCTCGAACAGGCAAGGAACTATCTTGCGCAGGCAGGTGAATTTTATCATCAGCGTCGGTATCGTGCCGCGGTCAAGGTGATTGAGCAAGTTGAGCAGATCACCCAGCGGTTGGGTAGCATGGCCAGGATGGCCCGTCAGGCCGGAGAAACTTTCCAACACCGTATCGAAAATATTGAGCGACTGATAGAATACGCCCGTGACCTGCTCACCGATTGTGGCTCTGAACGTGGTTTGGAACTTCTGCGTTATGCTGAAAATGCTATGCTACAGGCACGCCAGTTTGAAGCTAATAATCAGCCTCGAGCCGCTTTGATGTCCCTTGAGCAGGCCCGAAAATCAGCCCGGAGAGCCGCTCGGGAATGCCAGGACGGCGATCTGTTGCAACGGCGGTATCAGCGGCTTCAAAACGAGTATGACCAGATTACAGAGCACCTGACAGAATACGATGGAGAGAGACGCGAAACCATCCAGCGACTGCTGAGCCAGGCCAGAGAACAACTGGAACTGACCCGAAAACAGTTGACCGAAAACAAGGTCGAATCCGCTCAACTCTCTCTTCAGGCGGCCCAGTTGGCGTTAAGACAGGTGCAGAGGTATCTTGGTGGCAAACTATAATAGTTGAGTGGAGAGGCTGTTTGCGAGCCTGCAACATCATACTGGCATCATTTGGGATCATGCTCGGGAGCATCGGGAGCACGAACGCCGAAAACAACCTTACTGTACGGACCGGACTCGGTTACGAATATATGTCACAGGAGTTCTTTCTGGATGCCCAGGAACTTTACGGAAGCGATTCTCTTGAGCTAACCACCCAATTGAAAACGACTTACCTCGATGACTTCAAAGGCCAGCTCACTTTGAACTACACCCCTTATGATGATTATCGCCTTGAACTTCGTGGTTCCGCCGAGCAGACTCCGAACCAGCTAAGACTACGATTATCAACCAACTATCGCCCAACTCTTGGCTCAGTTAAGCTGAACTGGAGTGCCGAGGTAGAGCGGCGCGATGACCAATCTGATAAATCCGATGGTAACTACGGTTATGTATCTGGTTATGGGCGAAGTAAGGTCACGGTTCCGGTCTCGAAAGCATTGTCGATCTGGGGCGCGCTTCGCACCGATTTTATCTATTTTGACACAATTCAAACGGATATGTACGACTATTACCGGATTGGCGGTCAACTCGGTATGACTCATACATTTAGCAACTTCTCATCGCTTACCCTGAACCTATTTATGACTGGTCGTGAAGTATCCCTGTCGGTCGAGCAGGATTATCTCAGTTCCGGCCTTGAAGGTTCCTTTTTCGGGTTCTATGCCCGGGGCCAGATGGACGCCCTAATACGTATCGAGACAAGGGATTACGAGCAAGAAGCCGATCTCGGAGACTACCGACGGGTCGAATTGATGATCGCCAACAGGCACTCCCTGAGTGAGCGAATTTTCGCTCGAGAGGAACTGGAAATCGAGACGCTTCACTATGACACTACCAGCATTCTCCCGCAGGATTACAAACGGGCGGAACTGACGTTACTCGCTGGCTTGTCACGAGATAGCTGGTCAATAGCAACTGGACCCGAAATAGAGTTACTCAAGGAACAGACAAGCGGTGATTACACTGTCGGCGAGGAATACGCCGAGGTTGGGCTTAAGGCACAACTCGATATTATACTGCCTGGCAAGGTTTTTATCTCGCTGGAGTCGGTTTTTGGACGACGTAACCTCACCAGCGAAGGGACAGGTGACATAACGCTGTCAGATTTCAACTATGAGCGTTTCAATCTGTTGGCGGATATCAATATTATTCACGGTTTCAGTCTGAATGTTCTGGCCGCGGCCGACTGGGAGTGGCATGATCAATCCGATGAGAACAGCCGAATGTACCTCGTTTCAACCTCGCTGACCCGCAGTTTCTGATAGGTTTATCCCACTCAATTGTCAATGTCGGAACCGCTAAGGGGTTTCAGTGGGCGGCAGACGCCCTCGTCTGCCCCTTCATGGCGGGTCCAGGAACGGAATTGTCGAAACCGCCCGTCCTTCAACTGGCTCAGGATGGACTGGTTTTGACCTACCGGTCTCGCTTCGTCATCCTTGCGGAACGAGCATGACAGATATATGCTTCGATAACCTCAGGGCATCTGCTACCCACCCAACACCACGAAACAAGGCTATCCAGCCCCATGCTTCGCCCAATAAATACAGACATATTATTACTATAACTTGTAGTAAATGACTTATTTTGTATTTTTAACAAAAAAAGCCTTGACAAAATCGAAGTATTTCCTATTTTACGGGCGTCTAGGGAAATAGTTGTGTGGAATACGCTTCTGTTTTGAGTCCCAAGCACCTTCGGTAACACTAAGTTCAACTTAAGGTTGCCAACGCTCATACCCAGTCTTCAGATTGTTTCAAAAGATTACGAAGCTGTCTAGGGGTTTTTATGTCTATGGCGGTTTTGCTAATTTATATTACGTATTTCTCTAAGCCAATTTCAGAAGAGAGCAGTTCGGGTTCTGATTCTGTAAACGCGGAGTCGTATCGTTCCTGACCGGTTCACTTCGAAATAGGTGTGTGCCGAGTCCCGAAGATTTTCGGGGTAGTCGGCATTGAGATTGAAATGGCAATTGCACACAAAATCGCATCAAGTGTCTGGCAATTGCTAGTAACATTAAGTTAAGTTGAGTACTTAAAGGAGCATTAAATGATGCATAAAAGAACGCTTCATTCTTTGCTAATAGTCTCCTTTATAGCGGTTTTCGCGGCTTCGATGTCCTTTGCAGCTGATGAAGTTCTTGTCCAATCCAAGGCCAGTCTTCTTCGCTGTTCCGCTCAGTCCGTTGCTGTCACTGCCAACATCGACGCTGATGTCAGCGCTGTTGAGGTGGTATTGAATGTCAGCAATTATTCGGATTGTGGTGATCTCGAAGACCTTGACGTAGTCTGGAATCTTGACGCTGGTGTTCTCACCGATCGCGTTATTGATTTGTCCATGGCTCCGTTGATCCGTTTTGCCGCTATGAGCACAGGTTCGACCACCGAGTATCTGGCCGCAGGTACTGGTGTCCCGATTGCAACGATTAATTTCACGACAAACGACTGTTGTGAAGGCGAAGCTGAGATTGCTGGCGCAACATGGGCCAGTTCTCCACCGTTTGGCCCGATCGAAACTCAGTTTGTCGATGCCGCCGGGAGTTTCATCCGCACTGCTACGGTCACGTCCGGTATTGTTGGTATGACCAACAAACTGCCGACCATGGTCGAAATCGCGGGTGCACCGTTCACCCTGTTGCATGGTGACCTGTTCACGTATACCCTCGAAGCCAACGATGCCGATGTGGCACAGGGCTGCGAGGTTCTAACCTATTCGGTGGTAAGTGGTCCCGCTGGCATGACCGTTGAGAGTGGCAACATTCTCACCTGGCAGACCGACGGCGACGATGTCTGTGAATTCGACGGCGATATCATTGTTGCTGTCACCGACAAATGTGGTGACGTTGACGAAGCCGATCCGTTCACGATTTTCGTGACCAACAACCCACCGGCCTTCACGGTTACGGCTCCGGATACTGTTGAAATCGCTTGGGGTATGGAATATTGCTTCGATTTCGAAGCTGTGGATCCCGACCCTGGTCCGTATGAGAATACTTACACGGTAACCAGCTTTGACGGTCCCGGTGCTCCGTCTTTCACGGGCAATACTTTCTGCTGGCAGACTGACTACGAAGCTGAGTACACTGGCCTGTTCAATGTGACCGTTCAGGTTTCCGATCTGGCTAACGTCTGTGCCGGAGCCCCCGACAATTCAGACGAGTTTAGTTTCGTCATCGTCGTAGTACCATTCCAGTTGACGATCCAAAAGGTAGAGGATGTCTTTATTGGCCAGCCGACTACAGTTTCGATCACTATGCTGGACGACACCTATACCAACAAAGAGATGGGTGGTTTTGACTTCCTGATCCAGTATGATGCCAGCGCGATGGCCTTCCAGATGGCTGAAGAAGGTCAGTTCCTGGTTGACTGCGAATGGGAATACTTCACCTATCGCTATGGTGCTAATGGTAACTGTGGCGCGGGCGCCTGCCCGACTGGCGTGCTCCGTGTCGTAGCCATGGGTGAAACCACTGGTGGTAATCTGGCCCACAGTCCGATATGCAACAACGGCATGGTTAGTCCAGAAGATCTGGTTTACCTGCACTTCCTGGTCGGCTCCGATGCCAACCTCGAGTGTAACTTTGCCCCTATCCGTTTCGTATGGTACGATTGTGCCGACAACGGTGTTTCCAGCAAGTTTGGTGAATGGCTGTTCATCTCGGAGAAAGTCTACGACTTCGCCGGCTTTGACGGTGGAGGTGTAGCCCAGTTCAACGAGATCACTGGTATGGATAACACCTTCCCGACCCTGACTGGTGCTCCAGAAGATTCATGTAACGTGGACGAACTGGACACGTTGACCTTCAAACACCCGTGGCGTCTGGTACATTACTACAATGGTGGTCTGGACATTATGTGCGCCGATTCGATCGACGCTGTTGGTGATATCAACCTCAACGAGATCCCGTACGAAATCGCTGATGCTGTTATGTTCACCAATTACTTCATCGACGGTCTGGCCGCCTTCACCGGAAACGTTGAAGGTTCGATTGCGGCTTCCGATACCAACAAAGACGGAATCACGCTGTCAGTAGCCGATTTGGTCTACTTGATTCGTGTTATCGTTGGTGATGCCCTGCCGTATGCCAAGGTTGAGCCAGTCGCGGCGAATGTCACGTATGGCAACAGCACCTTTGGTGTTGACCTTGATATGGGCGCCGCCCATGTCGTTATCGAAGGTAATGTCACGCCGATCCTCCTGGCTGATAACATGGACATGAAGGTTGGCTTCAACGGCCAGAACACCAATGTCCTGGTTTACAGCCTTACCGGCGAGAGCTTCACAGGTAACTTCCTGCAGACCGATGGTCGCATTATCAGCACTGAATTTGCGACTGCCGAAGGCCAGCCGGTTGTTTCCAAGATTGTTCCGACTACCTTTGAGGTCAGCCAGAACTATCCTAACCCGTTCAACCCAACCACGAAGATTCGTGTCCAGATCCCGAATGCGGGCGCCTGGAGCATGGATATCTATAACATCAACGGTCAGTTGGTGGAGAGCTTCTCCGGTGTTTCCGAGAGTGGTTTCGAGGATGTTGTATGGGATGCGTCAAGTCTGTCTTCCGGTATCTACTTCTATAAAGTAGTTGCTGGCAATAACAGCCTGACCAAGAAGGCCGTCCTGCTGAAGTAAGTTTGCTTACTTTGGTTTGAGGCTAACAAGCCTTCATAAGGAAAAGCCCCGTTTCGGCGGGGCTTTTTCTATTTGTGGTTAGTTACAATGTCGGAACCGCAAGGGGTTTTTGCGTGGTGTTGGGTGACCCTGCGCGACGAGCTACTGGGGCAGTACTTGTAGAGCAGAACCCCTTGGTGGTTCTGCCATGAATTACGGCAGAAGGTACCGTAGGTTGAAACCAGCCCGCTTCGGGCGGTTTCGACAAAGACCCTTTGCTTTGGGACAGCCTCAGGGCGTCTGCCGCTCACTGCACCGCAAGGGGTTCCAACCTACTATGCTACTTCTTTTTTCGTCACCTCCGCCTTTCTCTGTCACCTCCGCCTTTCTCTGTCACCCTCCGCGTAGGCGGAGGGCCCATGTCCACTCGCGTTTTGCAAAAGGTGAGATGATCGACCTGAGATAGATACTTCACTTGGTAATCTGGTTTG
>JAGGTI010000128.1 GCA_021163775.1 Candidatus Zixiibacteriota bacterium | reverse complement strand
CAAATGGGGATGGCGGAACCACCAAGGGGTTCCACCCTACAAGAATTATTGTAAATATCGATATTTTGCATTTTATCAAAAACAGTGTATATTCTTTTTTTAGAGAATTGACACACATCGAAGTTTGAGCTAATTTGATAATGTTATTTAACGCTAATATTATTGATGTTGACACCGGTGAAATTAAGGTTTCTTCCGATCCCGTCACATTACAAGCAATAGCGCTTGGCTCATGTGTTGCCTTGACCGTGTATGTGCGAAATCTAAAAATCGGCGGATTAGCTCATATTATGCTTCCCGGTAAATCACATTTATCAAATAATAACACCAAATATGCCAATGATGCTATCAAAGCCCTGCTTGACAGCGTGAGGATACTGGGGGCTGATATTAGTAATCTGGAAATAAGTATGATTGGCGGAGCAAATGTACTTCAGGATGGAGATGTCCCCGACAAAGTAATCGAATCGGTACTGGGTTATCTGAAAAAATCACATTTGAAGTTAAACGGTATGAGGGTTGGGGGTATTGAAAGGCGAAGCGCATATTTAGACACTACGTCCGGCGAAGTATTTTATACTGAAGGCGACAATACCACGAAAACCTTACTGACTAAAATCGAGAGAATATAGTGATTTAGTAAGTTACGATACAACACGGCAAATCAGAGGATAACATATCAATGAACAATCAAGATATGAACATAGAGAGAACAGCCTCCTTATCACGCAAACTGTGGCAGATATATCTACCGGTTGGATTCGTAGGTCTGCTCGTTGTTGTTACCTTGTGGTATGCCATGAGCACAGGCTCTCGTGTTGCAAAGCAATACTATCCTTTGGCCGATGCGGCGATGGAGATCAAACTTGAGGTTACAACTGCTCACCTGTGGTTTGAGGAAATTGTTGGCGGTGATCAACATGAAGATATTAGTGTAGTATGGCATCATATAGACCAGGCTGAGTGGTACGCCCAGGCTATGCTTGAGGGTGGGCAGAATGACAAAGGTACCTATATCCCCCTTGACGATCCCATACTACAACAGAAGATCCAAAAGGTGCTGGAGAAGATCAAAGTCTTTAGAGCTATTGCGCAGGAAAGAATTGTTGATTCAGGTAAATCATACATCGGTTCGGACATTGATCAGCATTTTGATGCTATCTTTAGGGATTTTCTTAAACAAGTTGATGCCGTAGAAGCCGCCCTTCAACAGGTTATGAGAAGAGATATTGAACGATTCCGGTTTGTTCAGTCAGCTCTGCTTGTGTTGTGTCTTATAATTACAGGCATTGTTGGAGCGGTACTCTTTCGTTTCGAGCGAAGACAGTCGAGCAATCTGGCCATGTTAAGAGCATCCAACCAGCAATTGGTAGCAAATGAGCAACAACTTAAGGCGGCCAATCAACAGTTGAGGGCAGGTGATCAACAACTAAAAGCCACCAACCAGCAGTTAATGGCCGGTGAGCAACAACTCAAGGCGGCCAATCAACAGTTGAGGGCAGGTGATCAACAACTAAAAGCCACCAACCAGCAGTTAATGGCCGGTGAGCAACAACTCAAGGCGGCCAATCAACAGTTGAGGGCAGGTGATCAACAACTAAAAGCCACCAACCAGCAGTTGAGAGCCAGTGAGCAACAACTTAAGGCGGCCAATAAACAGCTGAGACAGTCACAACAAAAGCTCTCCCTACATGTACAACAAACACCTTTGGGTGTTATACAATGGGATTTAGATTTCAAAGTTACCGAATGGAACAGCGCGGCCGAGAATATATTTGGGTTCACAAGTGAGGAAGCTATCGGACAGCATGCGGCCGGCTTGATTGTTCCGCCCTCCGCTAAAGAGGCCGTTGATCAGGTCTGGCGCGATCTATTAACTCAGCGAGGTGGAACTCGAAGCACTAATGAGAATGTTACGAAAAGAAATGGGACTATTCTTTGTGAATGGTATAATACGCCGCTGATTGATGAAAATGGTGAAGTGATCGGCGTTGCGTCTTTGGTCCTGGACATCACCGAGCGCAAGAGGGTGGATGAAGCGTTGCGGAAAAGTAAAGAAACCGCCGAGAATTATCTCAATATTTGCTCCGAAATTATTGTAACCCTGGATGCAGAGGGTACGATTACGATGCTGAATGAAAGCGGACATAGTATTTTTGAATATGATAAGGGCGATCTGATTGGAAGCAATTGGTTCAGTACGTGCATGCCCAAAAGAATGCAGGACGAAGTTCGTACCGTTTTTGAGAAACTGATGAGAGGAGAAGTCGAGGCAGTCAAGACGTACGAAAATCCGATTGTTACAAAGAACGGTAGCGAGAAGATTATCCTGTGGCATAACACCCTGTTAAGAGACGAAAGTGGAAATATATGCGGATCGTTAAGTTCGGGAGAAGACATCACCGAAATCAAACGGTTACAGACTTTGGAGTCAAGAGCCGAACGCCTTGAAACGGCTGGCACCATTGCCGGACAGGTGGCGCACGACTTCAATAACCTGCTGGCTCCATTAATAGCTTACCCTGATTTTATTCGGGATGAACTTCCCAAGAGCCATCCAACCCTCCAATATCTGGACCAGATTGAAAAAGCGGCTCAGGAAATTGCTGATATAAATCAGGATCTTTTAACTATGGGTCGCAGGGGTCACTACAACCAGGTTGTGCTGAACTTGAATACAGTTATTCAACATGCTTATTCGGAGTTGGAACCTCTCCCCAAAACGTTGGTTTGCGAACTTGATCTCAGCGAAAACTTGATGGATATCCTCGGAGGTGGCGCACAGCTTCATCGTATGGTCAGCAATATGTTGCATAACGCTAAGGATGCCATGCAGGATATTGGACAAATTATTGTTAGGACAGAAAATTACTACGTTGATGATGTTTCAATTGTTTATGGTCGGGTACCTAAGGGAGAATACGTTAAGCTCACTATTTCGGATACTGGTTGTGGTATTCCTGATGACATAGTTCAGAAAATATTCGATCCATTTTTCACAACTAAAGCCACCGATAAGAAACGTGGATCCGGACTTGGTATGAGCGTGGTGGATGCCGTAGTTAAGGATCACAATGGGTTTATTGACCTGAGTACCAAAGTCGGTAAGGGGACTTCATTTTATATCTACTTCCCTATTACCCGGGAAGCAATGGATAGCCAGGATTTGGATGAAACCTGCGGTGGAAGCGAAATGGTATTGGTTGTTGATGATGATATTACTCAGTGTGAAGTATCTTCGCAACTCCTGAAGAAACAGGGATATAAAGTCCACTTTGTTGAGAGTGGCGAGAAAGCCATAGAGTATCTTCGGGAAAATAGGCGGGATCTCGTGCTCCTTGATATGGTAATGCCAGGGGGGATTGATGGAACAGAGACGTATCGACGTATTCTTGAGATTAGTCCGCATCAGAAGGCAATAATCTTGTCCGGATTTTCAGAGTCAGATAGAGTTCTTGAAGCTCAGAAATTGGGTGCTGGTGCTTTTGTAAGAAAGCCGGTTTCGATGAAAGTCATCGCCTGTACCGTTAGGGCAGAGCTTGACCGACGCAGAGACCATCCTTCGACATAAATAGTAGGTGTTCGAGACCTCTTGGCGGTCCCGATACCACGCAAACTTTGGGGCAGACGGGGGCGTCTGCCGCCCACATAAAGGGAGGCAGACGCCCCGTAGGTCGAAACCAGACCGCTTCGGGCGGTTTCGACAACCGAAGATGGCAGGAGCGCAGGGCTCCTGCCCTTGTACAAGAACTGTCATGCTCGCGAAAGCGAGCATCCAGTTGTGGTCGTAACACCTGTAATCTATGAATCATAATACGGTCCTTGTAAGGAAACAACTGGATCCTTGTTTTCGCAAGGATGACGAAGCAAGACATATCACTCAGTGGGGGGCAGACGCCCACAACAAAAAGAATAAAAAAACCCGGAAGAGAAACTCTCTTCCGGGCTGTGTCGTCTAATAGAATATCAGTCGCCGAAGCTGTTGGAATGGAAAATCAACATCTCCCGCAAAATGTCAAACAGGTATTCATCACCAGTGACCGGGTCATTGGTGTAGCTCGAATACTTGTACTCTTCAACCGAGTACCCTTGCGTCCGGCAGTAATCAATCCACGACTGAGTCATGTTGTAGTAACCCCACTTGGCACCGGGGTTAGAGCCAAACCACATATTGACATCAGCCAGCGGGCTACCACCAACCGCTTCATGCATATTTTCGAGATTGTTAGCCATCCAGCGATCCCAGATCGGGTTATACACGGCTCCGGTAGCATCGAACGGCAGATGGAAATCTAACTCTAAATAGCGTGTTTTCACACCCGACTTAATCAGATTGCTTATGAACGTTGATGAATCCGTGAGCGTGTCAGAGATCCGTTCTTGAACCAGAGTATCCAAAGACAGAATGCAGAATACACTGTCGGTTGTCGGATTTACCGTACAATCTACATCCCGGTCATACGTGATCGCCGTATCATCGGGCGAAAAAGCTAAAGCCCCACCGATGAACATCTGCGATATTGGCATCATAAGCGAGCTATCAAAGTCGCGACGGAAGTCGAATGGCAACGGCGTGCCGGAAGTGTCTAATTCCGGATTCAAGGCATAGTGCGCATGTTGCTCGGCCAGAGCATCATCAAAGAGACTGGTCAAGCCATTAAAATCAAGCGGGCCGTCAGTGACGGAAATCGATGAATACACACCCGGGTTCTTGATTATTGCCCGGAAAGCACCATAGGCGCCCTGACCTATACCACCGATACCCCGTTTGCCGGCGCTCTGAATAGTAGAAGGATAGAAACGGTGAAGGTATTCCAACAGATCATCGTTACCATCGCCAGGAGTGTATTGGAAAATCGAATCGTAGTGCCCCGCCGGTTTGCTATCACCATAGAAATAACCGCCAAAGGTCATATCGTTGCTCATGCAATAGACAACCATCGGCTGAATCTCACCCGAAGCGGTCAGTTCCCGAATCAGTTCGCTAAGGCCAGCCTGGAAATAATAGAACCGGTTGCCACCTTCGGGCGCCAGCAGAACGAGCAAAGGCATCGTGTGTTGCGGAGGGATCGAAATCGCTTCCGGAGGGAAGTAGACCGAGCCTAACAACTGCTCATGGGGGTTACGTAACTGAAGCGTAAGGGGGCCGGCAAAAACATGGGCCGAACTCGGATCATAACCAGTCCAGTTTTCCAGATCACCCAGATCGACGGGTTCAATACCGGTCCCGCGATCATCACAGCCCCACGAAACCGCCAGAATGAGCGCTGTACCTATCAATAATATTGTATATTTCAGCATCTCCCAACTCTCCTAAAACCGGTAACTCAGCGACAGGACTGTTTCATAAGTCGAGGCCTTGTACGCTCCGGGGAAATTGTCGAACATGTTATCATCGTCAATATCGGTAAGGACACCAACATTGATATCCAGATAACTGTAGTAACTCGTAATCAAACCGATGTCCCATTGATTGATGTGCAGTATAGCACCAGCATTGTAGCTTCTCTTGGTGCCCAGCTCCATGAACTGCGGTGTATATTCAATTGAATTCCGCATCGGTGACTGGTCGGCACTGCCTCCCCCAAGAAGTGTCAGGTTTGGCCACAGTTTGTAACGGAGACCTAGGGCAACCTTACCAGCGTTATCCCACTCAACCGGGTTGCTCAGGTTAGTTGTGAAAAACTCCTGCTCGTATACCGGTACGTTGGTGAAATTAGTCTGGGTGAACTGCAGTCCCTCGTATTCGGACCACATCGTGTACTCGGCATCCATGCTAATCGTCAACTTTTCGTTAGGATGGAAAGCCAAACCAAAACCGAAAGAAGACGGCAACTGAAGTTTAGTTTCAAAATCGGATGCCAGATGCAGAATATCGCCCATTACGAACAGGTAATCGGCCGAACCCGCCTCCACCGTGCCCTCCAGAACTTTCGATCTCGGAAGCACGAAAGTATAGTCGGTTGTGCCGGAGATAGTAATATCAAACGGCAGGTAAGCGGTCACCGCAATATCGATTTTTTCGGTCAGCTTCCACAGTATTCCTGCCCGAAGGCCAAAGCCCCATCCCATACCCTGATGGTCGGTGAACTCTGGAATGCGGTCGCGCGGACGGTCGTCAACGAAGGGGTTGTCATCCCCGCGCGGGTTCTGACGGAAAGTCAGATGGCTAAACCAGAGGTCGCCTCTGAGCAATTGCAAGCCAATTCCTACAGCGATTTTCTCATCGTTGAATTCTTTGGCCGCCGTTAACTGAAAAGCTACGACATCCAAATCAATTAGGTAATCATGACCTGGAATCTCGATGCTACCTATGGCTGGCTCATTGTAGGCTCGCATGAACGATGCCGAGGGATCATAGAGCCGCCACCGCAAACTATTGTCGAATGGCTGATAGGCCGACAGCCCCAAAACTGTTTCACCCCACAACGGTAAGCGGGCCACGAAGCCGGCCGATGGATTGTTCAGGATTCGGTGGAAGTTGTAAATCTCCTGTCCGTTAGCAATACCCCAACCATAGTCATTGCCATAATCGTCGGTCGCTACAAAATCAGGTATGATTTCATGGCGATAGTGAATGAGTCCCAGGCTAGTGCCCAGTTGGTTGTCTGTGATGAAAGCATACCCGGCAGGATTGTAGTATGCGGCACTCCAATCATCAGCGACAGCACGAAATGCTCCGCCCATTCCTCTTGCTGTGGTTCCCAAGCCCGTACTCTCAAACCCGGTTGCATACAGCTCACTGCTTCCAAAAGAAAGCAGAAGAAGAACAGCTACGGCCAGTCTTACGATCCGCATTCGGTTCTCCGTCTTAATATGTGTAAGTCTCATATGTCTCCAATTTCAAAGTCTTATTGGGACCGATCGGCTAAGACTCATAAACTTCCTCTGCCACAACCGATCCAACCTCTTGTCACTACAGACGATCCACTCACCTGCTGTGTCAAAAAACAGTTGGCAAAATTACAACAACCTTGGGCCAAAGTCAAGCTCACTCAGTCTTTTTGTGTCATATTCAAAATATCCATCCGGGAGCCCACCCAATGGGTGGGATCTTTTCGGTATCGAAGCCACCTCCCACCCGGCGCTTCGCTCTGGATGGGGTACTTGGTATTACCCGGAAATCCCTTCCGCCCGACAAGGAAGCGAGTTCTTGTTTTGATCGTTTACGGTCGCTGCCGAAACCTTCGCCGCACAGCTAAGGTCATGTTATACTGATAGTTACAACAATCAGCCGGGATTGGCACCCACCTTGCAATCTCTCCCCATGTAATAGAATCTGCCGCCATGGAGGTGGCTCATCGCTATAGGAAGGTGATGGTGAATAAAAAACTTGTCTTTATTTGTCTTGTAATTGTCCTGGTCTGCCTCAATTGGTTTGATCATTTGGTCGCTCAGGACCTATCAAGTCTCAGTGCGGTCGATAAAGCGGCCCTGCTGGAGAAATACCAGTCAAAATCGGTAAATATCTCCAAAACCGAAAATTACCAATCTCCGGTCGTTTTTGAAACAGACACGACCGATTTGTTCCGGTTCCCGGATTCGCTTTATAACATGGATCCAGATTCAGCTACTGATATTGCTAAGCCGGCACTAAAGGAACAGGTATCGTTTGATAAACTTCGGCCGTTCGGCACCGAGCTGTTTGCCGGACCGAGAGAAGTTATTCCGCCGGATGATATCGCGACCGATTCGGATTACATCCTGGGACCGGGGGACAATCTAATTGTTGCTCTGTGGGGACAGGTTGAAAAAGAGTATCAGCTTTCTATTGATCGCGAAGGCCGTGTGTTTATTCCCCAGGTTGGCGAACTTATTGTCTGGGGACAATCGGTGTCCCAATTCAGAGAGCAGGTTCAGCGCAAACTGTCAACGATATATTCCTCATTTGATCTCTCGGTATCGTTAGGGAAAATCCGATCAATTCGTGTTTACCTGACTGGCGAAGTCAGGCGGCCCGGAGCTTACACTGTATCGTCACTCACTTCGCTGTTCAATGCTTTATACCTGGCTGGTGGTCCGAACGAAAACGGATCGATGCGCACTATTAGACTGATGCGCAACGGCCAAATGGTTTCTGAGGTTGACCTGTATCGATTCCTGCTCCAGGGTGATAATTCATCTGATGTGCGTCTGGAATCGGGCGATGCTATTTTCGTACCGGTAGCAGGACCACGAGTGGCTATCCGTGGCAAAATCAGGCGACCGGCTATCTACGAACTGTACGGTGACCAGACCGCCCGTGAATTACTGGAATTGGCTGGTCGACCTACGCCCGACGCCTACCTTGATCGTGTGATGTTGGAACGTGTTTCCGGTCGAGATGACTGGACCGTGATGGATCTTGCTCTTGGCGCTCATCAGCCCGACAGCACATTTTCGGTAAAAATGAAAGACGGTGATCGGCTGACGATCTTCTCCGTTTTTGAAATGAAACGCAATATGGTGGCCGCTTTCGGTCTGGTACAGCATCCAGGCTACTACGAACGGTCCGACTCTACCCGAGTTTCCGACCTGCTCAAACGGGCCAAGCTACAGCCCTACGATGTTTACTATAAGCGGGCCAACCTGTTTCGCCGGTATAGCGACTGGCGTCACGAAGTTATCCCGGTCGATCTGGGACAGGCAATAGAAGGTTCCCTGGACCACGATGTCATTATGCAGGATGGGGATTCGCTCTATGTTTACGCTATCTGTGATGTTACCTGGGATAGGTATGTGCATATCCGGGGCGAGGTAAAGAAAGAGGGCAAGTATTTATTTTATGATAACATGACCATTGAAGACCTGATCTTCCTGGCTGGCTCTTTCAAGCAAGGGGCTTCGATGGTGCGGGCGGAGATCGCAAGGTTTGACTCGGCTGGCGAAGTAACTCTGATGGAAATTAACCTCGGCGACCCCCTGGCGCGTGCCACAGAACTCGTGGAGGATGATCACATCTATATACGCCAGTTACCGCAATGGCAGTTGCATCGCACAATCAAAATTGAAGGGGAAATCAAGTACCCTGGTGAATATGTTCTTGCTACCCGCGGGGAAACCCTCTATGACCTGCTAATACGGTGTGGTGGATTAACCGACGTTGCTTTCCCCACCGGGACTATCCTGGAACGGGCCTCTATTGAAGAAAGCTTGAATCGCAAACAGGTGCCATCGTTGCTGGAAAGATCCAGCCCTATTGTTCAGGACACGCTGGGTAATGTCAAGCGTCAGATATTGTTCGAATATAATGCCCAGTCTATGAACCGAATTATTCTCGATGTTGACCAGTTGTTGGTTAGTAAAGGTGTTCGCGGTGATATCGTGCTAAAACCGGGTGACCAGATCTTTGTACCGCCCATCCCCAGCGGAATTTCGGTTCTTGGAGCGGTCGGCTCCAGCGGTACGATCAAATTTCAACCAAATAAAAAGGCTAAGTACTACCTCAGCCGAGCCGGTGATTATTCACCCCAGGCGGACAAAGGCGGCCTAAGATTGATCAGGGCCAATGGTGAGGTCTATGCGGGTAACGGCGCTGATAAAAAAGAAGTTTATCAGGGTGACGTATTGGTTGTCCCGACCAAAATCCATAAAGAGGGCAACTGGATGAAAACGTTTACCACCGGTATTACAGCCGTCACGGGAGTCTTAACAACTATCCTGATTATTGACAGACTCTGAGAGAATAGACAAATAATCAGTCCTTGTATTGATTTCTTCTCTCACCTTCCAAAAAGATCGCTCGGAGCAAGCTTCTGTTCCGGGCGGTCTGAATTTACTTTGGACAAATTTCTCGACCACCCGGAACAATCTGCCACCCTATCCAGTCAAGCAACCCGGCTAAAGCGAGTCAATCACATCACAATTCTATACAGTACAATGAATTACAGCTAATGTGCAAACTCTGAACAGGTTGGCATACAGGTTGCAAATACTATAAATGTTGAGTTGGTAATTTATTGGAAAGGATGAGAATATGGAAGTCATTCGTACCGTTTCAAGAGATAGTGTAGATGAGTTACTCGAGCGGTTAGGTGCCAAGTTGGGCATCGACAGTTCGACCGTAATACCGTTCACCGATTACACCGACATGTTGACCACACTGCTAAGTTTTGTGGCTGGTGATCAGGATAAATTTCTGGTTGCCGGGCACGCTACGCCTGAACTGGCTATAATAGCCGACCGGGCCGAGCTTAAGATTGTTGAAATACTCGGTGCTTCACCGTTTGTCAGACACCTGGAAGATATACTGGAAGCGATCGACTCTGAAAAAGCGATCGTATATATGGCCAATCCGAATCTGGTCACTGGCTCCACTCACTCACTTGCGCATCTGGATCAAATTGCACGGGTAATTTCCAAGGGAACGTTAATCCTTGATGAAAAGTTTTTCGACTACTATGGCATTACCGGTCTACCCCTCTTGGAACAGTACGAACATATTGTGGTAATCCGATCTCTGACCGCCGGTTTCGGTATTGGTTCCGACCAATCGGGTTACCTGGTCGGGTCACATCGTTTCGTGAATCGTTTCCGCGAAGAATTTGCCTGGTCGCGAATCACGACAACTATGCACAGCCTCGTGACCACTACCCTGGTCAATGAGGATGTAGCCAACAAGCGACTGACCCAGGTCTACGACGAGGCTCTTCGGATAGCCAGCGAACTCACACAAATTGGGGTTCAGAATCGTATCACTTCTACAGATTTTCTACTTCTGAGAGTAGCCGATCCCAAGGCAGTGGGCAATCAGTTGGCCGCCTTTGGCGCACCGGTGGAGAATCTGGAAGGGTACCCCGACTTGGAGAACTATCTTCGATATCGTATTCAATCACCCCTGTCCAACGATAATTTCATGGCCGCGTTCAGAAAAATGCCGCCGGAACATTATAAAATGGACAATATCGACAAACGCGCGATCATGTTTCATCGCCCGGAGGAAAAACCTCTCCACTCCAGAAATAGTTTGACCGTCAAAAGTGCCAATACCGGGAACACTAAGAAGGAAGTTCTCGCGGCCAAGTAGGCTGTGGCCACGAGACGATATCATCTTATTTGGAAAGGATTCCATCAGATGACCCCCGAAACAAGTGGGTATAGCGTTACTTCTTCCCACACCGGACACAGCCTTAAGTATATTGACACTCCGGTCGATATAGGTTTTAAGAGTTCGCGTAGCGGACCCTGTATTGGACCGATCACCGATCGGAAAACGGAGGGGCGTGCCGACCCGCTCGGCAAGGTAGTTGATATCAGGAGGGGGATTATCCTGGATAATGTTGCCATACCAATTGGGGAATTGACCCGAGAGAGCAAACGGCGAAGTGATCCGAAAACCGGACTTCGTCGTATATTGTTGCTTACTACGGGACAGATTTTTGCATCAATAATCGCTCTGGCAGTGCTAATAACCTGTTTATGGCTTGCCAATATGAATGGTTCCTGGGTTTGGGGAGCACTGGTCGCTATGACCCTGATTAGAATTTGGTATTTTCACACCCGAGGACCAAAACCCGTCCTTAGCCTGTACAAAGTTCGGAAAGGTGTCCGGCGCACGGTAGTAGATGAAGGCAAAATCGGCATCGTCTTCCTGGGCGTTTGCTTCGTGATGAGCTGGCCGCTGATGGTATCCACCGCACTGGTCTTTATGATTTGCAATATTGCTCTGCAATTATGCTTGATGAGCCTTTCCCGTTTGCTTATAAAGATGCTGGCCAGTTACGATAGAATGGTAGGACGGACCGACACAATGGCTCAAAAAGCGATAATTGTTGGCACTGGTGAAAACGCGAGGACTGTAGCCGACATGGTGTTGAGTTCACCAGAACTGGATACCGAGCTGGTTGGGTTTCTTGATTTTCATAGACAGGGCTATTGGCGGTATCAGGACATACCGTTGATCGGCCATCCTGACATTCTCGAAAATATCGTAGCTAATTCGCAGGTTGATGCTCTTTTCTGGGCGTTGGAACCGGAAGATGTTTCGAGTTCCTGGAAGTTGATGGAGACTGCCGAGAAGATGGGCGTAAGAATATTTGTTATGCCGAAAATGTACCAGCCCAAAGTTGCTAACGTCACCCCGACCTATATTAATGGTCTACCGGCGATGGTCTATCGGTCGGAGCCGAAGCGGCCATTGCCGCTGATGTTCAAAACGATCCTTGATCGTGTCAGCGCTTTCCTTGGTTTGGTTTTGGTGTCACCAATCATGCTGGCCGTGGCGGCAATTGTCAAGATTGACAGTCGGGGGCCGATCTTTTTCAAACAGACTCGACTGGGCTTGAACGGCAAGCCGTTCACTCTTTTCAAGTTCCGAACTATGTGTAGCGATGCCGAAACGCGCAAAGATACGTTATTGGGTAAAAATGAAATGTCCGGCCCGGTGTTCAAGATCAAACGTGACCCGCGTGTAACCAAAGTCGGTCGGATTTTCCGTAAGTTTTCGATCGATGAACTTCCGCAACTGTTCAACATTCTCAAGGGCGAAATGTCGCTGGTGGGTCCTCGCCCACCGCTACCGCAGGAAGTCAGGCGGTTTGAACCGTGGCAACATCGCAAGTTATCAGTTCGTCCGGGGCTTACATGTCTGTGGCAGGTCAATGGCCGGAACAATATTGATTTTGAAGAATGGATGCGGCTTGATTTGCAGTATATCGATAACTGGTCGTTCTGGCTTGATGCCAAGATTCTGGCCAAAACGGTCCCAACAGTGGTCAGGGGTTCCGGGCAATAGGGGCTACAACTCGTATGGCAGGCGGTAAAATTAGCCGATCAATTTCGATCTTATTTTGACCCAACAAATTTGGTGGCACCATGGAACGGTCCCCTCTCAAAATTCAACAATTCCTTATTAAGTCGATTTGGTGTATTATCCTGTTTCTGGCCGCTTCAGTCAGTGCGGTAAACGCCGGAGTCTTTCCGGTTGGACAACCGGAGTTCCGCTATCTCTATGATCTGAACCTTCGCTACGAATCCCGAACACCAGACAAAACGGATTATCAATTGGGTCCATATCCGATGGATCGATTTGGGTGCGAATTGGGGCCTTTCGAAAAGTGGCGGAAGATCCCGGATAATCAACTGCAACTCTTCCTGTTTGCCGGCGAAGATTTCCGCGCCGCTAACGAAAGTCACAATATTGGCTACGAGTCAATACGGGGTGGGTTGATCGGGCAACCGTGGAAACGGCTGTCGGTTTACACCGATTTTGTTCTCGACCAGAAACTGGCTGAGGATCCCAGCTACACTGGCAAGAAATGGCGAGGCTTTGCCGGCGATATTGACCAGGCATTTGTAGCCTATGCTGATCGACGCCTGAGTGCTCTGGTCGGACGGTTTGGCGGTTTCTGGGGACCACGTGAATCGCTCTTGTTCGGCTCGGCTCAGAAACTGGATGGCTTAGCCTACTCTTTCCGTTGGGGCCGGCTGGCAATATCGTATCGGCTGGGGGCGCTTGACGGTTTGCACCCCGACAACAATGACGGCGACCTGTTCGAACCAAGATATATCGCCGCGCACCGGTTTGATTTTCATTTTAGTCCCCGACTGCGGGTCGGTTTGTTTGAGACGGTGGTGTTCGGCGGGCCGGGACGTCAGATCGATCTATTTTATCTTAATCCATTGATATTCTTTCACGGCTCACAGCTGAATGCCAATGTCAACGACAACACGATGGTCGGTTTTGATTTCGATATCAATCCGACAGCGGGTATCCAACTGTACGGACAGGTGTTAGTCGATGATATCCAACTTGACAACCAGAGCCAGAGCGACAAGGAACCTGACCAGATAGGCATCGTCACAGGTGGTTACCTGACCGACATTTTGCCACAAACCGATCTTGAATTACAGTACCAACGAGTGAGCAACTGGACCTTTAACCAAATATACCCACGCAATCGGTATCTCAATGACGGTGCCCCAATTGGTGATGTGCTCGGCAATGATTACGATCAGGTATCACTCAAACTCACGCGCTGGTGGGAACAGCGGTTCGCGGTCTCGCTGAATCTTAGCTATCTTCGCCAGGGCGAGGGGCGGATCGACGCCGAATGGACCCAGCCGTGGTTTGACGCCGAGGGCGACTACTCTGAACCGTTCCCGACCGGTGTGGTTGAGAAAACATCAACGGTTTCGATCGGACTCAGAGGGTTCCTTACCACGTTCACGTTTATTGATTTCGAGGCGGGGGTCGAAAACGTGAAGAATTCCGGTCATATCGCGGATAACAACCGCTCCCTGCCGTTTGTCCGGGCCTACCTATCGGGCTTTCTGCTGTCTGGCTTTGGGTTGGATTGACCAGCCGGATAGCCCTCCACTCTCGCCATACAATCTCTTGTTAGACACCGTGTTACAGCGCAACACTTTCCATCTAACTTAATTAGCCAAAAATCAATAAGTTACGAGGGTTATACATATGTATACAATATATATACTATGTATATACACTTTATATATTACAATACATACATCGGACGTGGATCAAGTGTAAGCTATATGTATATTACATATATATACTTTACATGTTCCGATATTTGTACTATATATAAACCACATAAGACTAATTTACATATGGCGAATGTGAATGCTAAGGACGGAAAGTCGTGGAAGTTTTCAAACTCAAGAAACCGGAAATACCCGAGGAACCAGACAAGGTTTTGAGCTTGCTCAATCAGGAGACAGGCATTCTGGAGTACGTGGCCAAGACTAATTATCCCGAATATCTCTATTGGGACAAGGCGCGATACAAACACCCTCCCGATATAACCCCCGAGGAGTTCTGGGCATTAGTCAAAATTTTACGCAAGTACTCTCCCAGTCGGACCAGAACAGTCATAACAGACGAGAGGGGGACTTGTTTTTCTTGGCAGCCGTTACCTGGACTTGACTATTTCCTTCACGAAGTGGATATGAATTTAGGCGGTGCTCTGGCATCCATGGTGCCAGACAATGAAGCCGTCCGCAAGCGTTTCATTACTCGTGGCATAATGGAGGAGGCAATCGCTTCATCCCAGTTGGAGGGGGCCAACACAACTCGCAGGGTTGCTAAACGAATGCTGGTGGAAAAAAGAAAGGCGCGCAACGAATCCGAGCAAATGATCTTGAACAACTATCATGCCATGATTCACCTTGAGGAGAGTCTGAAGAACCAGGATTTGACACTGGACGCGGTGTTTAATCTCCACGCCATTATTACCCAAGACACTTTAGATGACAACGAGGTTGGTCGCCTCAGACGCGATGACGATAGTATTGTTGTCCACAATACAAAGACGGATACAATCTATCATATTCCTTCCTTGGAGAGATTCATGAGGAAAGAACTTAGAAAGTTCATTCGTTTTGCTAATGATGATTTGGGAAAAGAGATCTTTATTCATCCCGTGATAAAGGCAATAATCCTGCACTTTTGGATGGGTTTTCTGCATCCCTTCGTTGATGGCAACGGGCGAATGGCCAGGGCTATCTTCTATTGGTACTTACTACGAAATGGCTACTGGGCATTTACATATCTTCCGCTTTCGCGCGTAATCAAGAATTCACCTGCTCAGTATCGAGATGCTTATGTTTACTCCGAACAGGATGACAATGATCTGACCTATTTTATTGACTACAATGTCAGGAAAATCATGCAAGCCAAGCGTGAATTCGAGACTTACGTTGAACGGAAAGAGTCTGAAAACAGCAAGATGGCCCACCTTGCCCGTGCCAAGTATAACCTGAACAATCGCCAAATTCAGTTATTGAGGTACCTGTACAAGAATCCGGAGGCGACCAGCACAATTAGAACACATGCTCAGGTCAACGACGTATCCCGAATGACGGCGCGCAAAGATCTGGAAGGGTTGGAAGCTCTCGGTCTTCTGGTCTCTGAAAAAATCGGCAGGGAACGTCCGTTCAGTGCAACTCCGAAGGTGGCCGAGCTGTTATCATAGGTGTGTCGAGATAGGAATAAAGAGGAAGATAGATGCTCACTGCGAAAATGAAATGGGCCGGCGGATTGAAATTCGAAGGCACCTCCGCTTATGGTCACCTTATTGCCACCGATGGTGGCAAAGGCCACGGCGGTGACGAAGAAGGGTACCAACCGACCGAGTTGCTCCTGTTCGGAATCGCCGGCTGTACCGGGATTGATGTGGTCCGGATTCTGGAAAAACAGCGTCAGCAACTGAAGTCGCTGGAGATCGAAATAACCGCACACCAGAACGACAAGTACCCCAAGCCGTTCCATACCATCGAAGTTAAATTCATTGCCACCGGAACAGATTTGAACCCCAAGAAACTGGGATTGGCTATCGCGATGTCGGAATCAAAATACTGCGCGGTCAGCCAAACAGTTGAGAATGCCGGCAAGGTAGTGAGCAGTTATGAAATCCGGGAAGAATAGTCCGAATCGTTTTGGATCGCTGACTGTCTAAGTTAGAAAATCGATTTGTTTGATTAAGAGCATCTAAGTTATGATTAAAAACAAAGCCCTGAGACTTAGCCTGTTTACCATTGTGGGCGGGGCGCTTGGTTTTGGCCTGTCGATGTTATATACTGCGTTTGGGTCGACGTGACAGTTGATGTGTAGTCCTTACCTGGCCAGTTCGGCCGGGGCTGTTTTGGGAGCGGTGACGTCATTGTCGGACAAGAAAAGCAAGAAGAGGTAGTAGTGCCAATATTTGAATACGAATGTAAGAATTGTGGAAACCGGTTTGAGGAATTAGTCGATTCAACTAACGCCGAGATCCGATGCCCAAAATGTAAATCGCCCGAAACCGACAAACTGTTGTCGATCTTTTCTTCAAGTGGTGGTAGCGGTGGTTCGTCTACGCCATCATACTCTCGACCTGGTTGCGGTAGTGGCGGTTTCACCTGAGCTAACTGATTGTTCGCGGTCGCGAACAGAAATTTAATTATGTCATGACAAGATTTTTAACCATCCTGTTTTTTGTCGGACTGGTTCTGGTCGGCTGTGGTAACAACAAACCGGTTGAGAATGTCACTTTGCAATGGTTGCCGTTCGATAGTGTTCAGGCCACTTTCCCTGTGGCACCCAAACCGCTGTTTTTGTATATCGGCCAGACCGAATGTGACCATTGCGATAATATGGACACGCTCGTTTTCAAGCGTTCCGAAATAGCACGCTTTGTCAACGACAACTTCACTGCGGTTCGGGTGGATATCTTTATGGATACCCCCATTGAAGTACGCGATTCGCTCCTGACCGAAAGGGAGTTCCGCAAACTGCTGTCAATCCGGGGCATCCCTGCCTATTATTTCTTTGATGCCACGGGACGAATCATCGGTGTGCTCGACTCAGAGATGGACCTCCTTACGTTTAAGCGGATGTTGATTTATATCCGCGAAGGACATTTCTTCCGAACTCCTTGGGAGAAGTTCATGAC
>JAGGTI010000037.1 GCA_021163775.1 Candidatus Zixiibacteriota bacterium | reverse complement strand
TCATTGTATGAGCGATAAGTAAGCGTCCCCCCGGTTGCAACACCGCGAATCAGTTCACACGGCCGCTGGGTTTCTTCCACCAATACAGCACCTAACCAGTCGGCTAACGGCTCCACAGTCCGCTCGGCCAACACCGCCGAGAGCGCCACGATTTCCGGCTGATACTCAGAGGCTAAGACCTTGGTCAACAAACGCTCCAGGATCGCTCCGCGCCCCGATTCAGAAATCATCTGGATTTCATCCACAACGATCAATCCGATATTTTTCAAAAGGTCAAGCCGATTGGTCAAAGCGAGGTCGAATTTTTCATGAATGATTAGCGCGATATGATAGTCACCATCGGCCAGACGGCGGTCGTTCTCAGGGTGATCCCCGGTAGCGATAAGACACTTCACCCCCAACGGGCCATAGGTTTTCTCAAACAGGCGGTATTTCTCTTCAGCCAGTGACTTGAGTGGAAACAACATCACCGCCCGCTGACGGCGACTCAATGCCTTGACTGCGGCCAGTTCCGCACAGAACGATTTGCCCGAAGATGTCGGTGCCGAAACAATCATATTAGGTCGTATCCGGTCGGTCGCCAAATCAAGCAAACCGTTCCGAATCGCCCTACTCTGAATCGGCAGTAACTGCTCGCCCTGACGTTTTCGCCACACATCGATAATTTTCTCCGAAATCCGGTACCTGCTCAAATCTCCCAAACGCATCGTTTCTCCTACTCGACAGGGTCGCTATCGAATCACAACACAGCTCTCAAAACCACACGATGGACAAACACAACACCGCCCCTGACGGATCATCCCACCACCGCAGTCGGGACAGGTCTCGTAAGCATAGCTGTCGGAATCAGTTTTTTGATATAAACCGACCGCCAGACGGCGGCGATAGCTTTTCTGGTGCTCGAAATCAGCTTCGCTGGCCAATGGGATCATTATTGTCAGCGGCGTCACGCCTCTGGCCTCAATCCGTAAATTATTGTGGAACATATCCATACGTCACGCTTCTCCTTGTTTCATGGTTCTATAATCGACATATCCCGAGTATACTGCACATTTGTGCAGTTGTCAAGCGGAAATGTCAATTTGTCGGATTTTAACAGGATTTTTTGAGGGCGCAGTGACGATGTACGTTGGGTGGCCCATCCGCTTGCGGGCGGAATCCCTGGTGTTTATGGCGTTATTGACAACGCCGGCGACCAACCAACCATTCCCCCCACAAAAAAACGCCCGGCGAACCGGGCGTTTTTGACAAGTAGTTTGTTACAAGAATTTGCTACTGGTTTTCCAGAACGAAATCAACTTTATAGGTGACCCACATCGCCACCGGGCGACCATTCTGAATCGCCGGTTTGAATTTGCACTTGGGCGCAACCTTCAGAGCGGCTTCGTCCAACGCCGGGGTACCGGATGACTTGTAAACCACGGCATCCTTCACGTTACCGTCACTGCCAACCAGCGCCTTAATCCAAACCAAACCCTCAAGTCCGGCCTGTTCGGCCAAACGCGGATAAGGAGGTGTTTCATAGTGAATCATTTCGGCGATAATCTCGACCGCGACGAATTCATTCATTGAAGGCAGATAATCGTCTTCATCAATATCAACGACAATATCTTCACCCTGCTCACTGATAATATCCGGTGCTACAATCTGGGCCATTTGCTCACGCGTAGCCAGTTGGACGTCATCATCGAGAACTTCATCGTCGGCCACCGGTTTGGGAATACCGACTTTAGGAGCGGACACACTCGGCTGGTCGAGCTTCACCTGCGGCGGTTTCTTCACAATAGTCGGCGGCGGGCCGAGATCGGCAATAGTCTTGATAACTACCACCTGATCGCTGATCGGCACTTCTTCTTCCATCGCGGCCGCTAGCCAGAAGATTCCCAGGATTAGCAACACAAAAGTTAGGGTCGAAAGTGTGCCAAACGCTAAGTTCCGCTGGTACTTAGATTTTAATTCATATGCGCCGTAACTTGAATACAGCGCTGATTCTATATTAGACATACATTTGCCTCTAAGGCTTATACAATTGAGACGCCTATTCCGTCCCGGTAATCTGCAATTCACCTGCCTCTACGGCCGATCTAACGGCATAAGACATTATTCGGTCGTCACGGTCTTCCCACTCGCCAATAGCGTACCGATATGAAAACTTGCCGTCGTCCTTAGTGAGGTCCTTGACCTCTTTGCCAAGTCTCTCAGCCAAGCCGACATTCCAGCCTCGTTCAAGGTAATCGATCTCATCAAGGATATTGATCATATCCGCGTACGTAGCATCACGATGAATCAAGACCAGCGTATTTAGTTTGGCGTTAGCCAGATTCTGCGTAATCAGCAACGAACGAAGCGAGTCGGCGTTGAACGCATAAGCAATCGTGTCCGGCCGATCCGCGGTTGGCGGAATCAGCTTTGGCAGGTTTTCCTCGGACGCTCGGCGCGTATGCCACCAATATCGACTTTCAGCATCGACATGCAGAGTTAGCAGGTCGGATTCCCTGACATCAACATCTTCCGTTTCATCCGCCTTAGGCAAGTTTATTTCCATCGCCTGCGGCATAGAGAAAACAGTCGAGACCATGTAAAAAATCAGGAGCAGGAAGGCAATATCGACCATCGGCGTCATATCGATACGGATCGCAATCCGTCGCTTGGGACGCCTCAGTCCTTTTTTTCCACCTTTTGGTGCTCTTTCAGCAACTTCACCACCCATCGGTGAGTAACTCTCCTTTCAAAGCGGAGCGGCCTAACTCTGGCCGGCCGCCTCTTCTTCCTCTTCAGCCTTCTCAGCTTCGGTTTCCACCTCGTTGTCGGTAATAACCAGGAAGCGTTCGAGGTTGTTTTCCTGCATCTGTTTCATCACGTCCTGCATCAAACCGAACCGAGCATTCTGATCAGCCTTAATTACAACCAGTGCACGAAGGTTCCTGGCGCGAGCGCGCAGGATTTCGCCGGAGACTTCGGAGACATTCTGACAATGAATCACCATCCGCCCCTGCGTCTCGACCATCTCGCCTTCAATCTCAACAGTTACCAGTTTGACATAATCCACATAGACGGAGTCGTCCTTGGTAACAGTAAGATTGATAATATCTTTATCGGGCAGTTCAATCTGTGAGTGCGACTCAGGTAGATCGACGGCGCGAGCTTCCGGCGGCTTGAACGACGTGGTCGCCATATAGAAAATCAACAGTAGAAAAGCGATATCTACCATCGGCGTCATGTCGATGCGGATCGCTACTCTACGTTTTTTCTTAATCGCCATAGTTAGTTTACCTTACTTGGCCTGCTTCGTCTTCAGAAGCTGCATAACTTCAAATGTAGCTTCATCGGTGGTATAGTTGAAAGCATCCACTTTGTTAACAAAGAAGTTGTAGAAGAAGATACCGAGAATACCGGAGAGCAGACCACCAGCCGTGTTCACCAGAGCCTCGGAAATACCAGTCGCCAGCGCGGTAGCATCAATAACACCACCCTCGACATTACCAGTGGCGGCAAAGGCGCGGATCATACCGATAGTAGTACCGAGCAATCCGACCATAGTCGCGATCGAGGAGATCGTTGATAGAGCAATCAGGTTGCGCTCCAGCAGTGGTCCTTCAAGCGCGTTAGCTTCCTCAATGGCGGTATGAGTCAGAGTCAATTTCTTCTCAAAATCAATCGATGCGTCATCCTTGACTTCGCGATAACGATCAACACCGGCGCGAAGCACATTGGCGGTAGTACCGCGTTGCTTATCACAGGCGGCCAAGGCGCCATCGTAGTCATCGGACTGAAGCAGGGTGATCAGTTTCTTGAAGAAAACCTGTACCGAGCTTTTGCCCTTGGCAACACCATAGAGCGAAAAATAGCGCTCAAGTACAAAGACCAACAACATAATTAACATCGCTATAAGTATGACAACCAGTGGGCCGCCCTTATAAATCGAATGCACGATCGAATTTTCTGAGGTCCGGAAAACTCCGTACCAGAGGCCGAAGCCAATAGCAAATGCTACAATGGTATTCAGAGTAACGAATAATGTTTGTTTAACCACTTGTCACCATCCTCCAAACATATAATCAAATTAAATTTCTATTCCTTTTACTGCGACTAAAATCGACCCAGCCAAAGCTACGAATACACCCCAGGAGAGCGATCCGAGAAATACACCGACACCGTACGCATCACCTAAAGACGTAAACGACTCAGTTGTATCAAAGCCGTAGTCGGCCCCTATGAACGACAGCATCAGTACCACCGTAAACAGAATTAACGGCAACCAGTTAAATTTCAGATATTTCTTGAGCTTCAGTGCAACATCGTCAGGCTTGCCCTTCAGACCAAAGAGACTGTACAGGTTCAACACAGGTAGAGCCACACAGAGGAGACCATACACCAACATCAAAATACCAGTTAGCACAAGTATGATACCTGACGAGAAAATTGGTGAGCCAACTGAGCCAAGTGCCGCAAAAGTACCGAACCCTGACAGGTACGTGTACTCTTTCTCGGTATGCGCTCGCGCCGCATGAGCAGTGATAATCTGCTCATTGGCCCGTTCACCTCGGTGGGTTTTGATGCCAGAAACTTCCTCGGTTTTAGGTTCAGCTTTGGCCATAACCGGCGTTTCTTCAGCTACCACGCCACTCGGCTCGCCGGAGACCTCGTCGGTGACTTCATCAATCACAGTCTCGCCAGCCAGTGAATCGGTCACATCCAATGAATCGGACGTAGCCAGCATCATAGCAGTTGAATCAGCAACCGCTTCAACTGCCGGTGCGGATTCGGCAACAACCTCCGTATAAACGGAGTACCAGGGCAACAGGAGCGCCGCCAGGATTGCCACCGAAGCAATTGCCATAACGATACGTTCGCCGAACGATACCCGCTCTTCCAGAAGTTTGCAGTCCTCGCGCAGAGTTTCTTCAGACTCACGCTTAACTAAAACTCCATCGATCAGCTTCTGCTTCTCAGCATCGTTCTTGAACAGATCTTTGGGTTTTCCGGGAAATACTTCGAACCCGATAAACTGATAACGTTGTTTCTCAGTTATCCGTTCTTTCGCCGGTCCTTTCTTATCCCCTTCTGCCATTCATTTCACCTATTATTTTCAGAGTAGTAACTTCCATCTTAGTTAAATTCAAACCGGGTGTCTTCCAGGCCCTTCTTGGCTTCAGAATCTGCCGGGGTACATTTTAGCACTTTACCATACCATTCGAAAGCATTTTTATAATCACTATTTGAATCACCGGAACCATCAACCGCCCGCAAGTGATAAGCCTGAGCAATCCACTTGACCAGAGCCGGATCAGCACACGGCCCCTCGGCAACGTTGAGACACTCATACGCAGCCGACAGGTAACGAATCGTTTTGTCAAGATTCTTGGTACAAATATCTCCACCAAAATAAGCAAACCCAAGTGATTTCTTTGCCTGGCAATTGTTGGGGTCGAGAGCCAGCAGACGCTCGAAAGCGTCTACGCCATTAGCGCAATCAGACATCTGGTAAAGATAGGTATTAGCAATCCGCTCTACAATACTAGTATCGTACGGCTTCAACTCAAGGTAGTTGCTCATGTAACCGATAGCGACTTCGTTGTAGTCTACATTTGGATCAACGCTCGAAGTAGCGTCTTCCTCGTCTTCCATCTCGTCTTCCATTTCCTCTTCATCTTCGTCCGGATTAGCCAAATGAAGAGCACACAGGGCGGCGTTCTTGTATATACTGGAGAAAATCGAGTCGATACCTTCTTCAATGCGCAGATCGTAGTATTCAAGCGCTTCTCTGTAGCGTTTCATATTGTGATACGAGACAGCTATATTTTGAAGAAGTCGATCCTGACCGGGACGCTCATCAAGAGAGCGCTTGTAATACTTGGAGGCGTTGTAGTAGTCTTTCGGTTTCTGATAGAAATAAGCATCGCCCAGAATCTTGTTAAACTCGGCCTTGTTGATTCGCGACTCGTAGTTTTCATCCTGCCGATCAACCCATTTTTCGTGGTTGTGCATCGCCTCAGCGGCCCCGGCATAATCACGGGCACCCCATAGCGATTTTCCATAGTAGAAATAGATATCTCGCGGCTCGTAAGGAATAGCGAGAACCTTCTCAAAATACGTAACCGCATCTTCATAGCGACGAATATTCTGATACGACATGGCCGTTTCAAAAAAGACACGTACCGAGGAAGAGTCTGGCTCGACACCGGTCAGTTCAATGTATTTTTCGTAGGAACCGATGACATCCATAAATCGTTCAGTGCGTTCCTGGCGGTTGCGGATCGAGCGGGCCGCCTTGAAATAAATACCGGCCGCACGATTCCACGCCTGAGCAAAAGTGCTGTCTTTGGTAAGAACAACACGTAACTTCTCAATGGCGCAGTTATAGTCTTTCATCTCGAGACAGGCTTCTGCCCAGCGGAAATAGACTTCTGTTGAAGCTGTGTCGACAGCGAGTGCCTTTTCATACGAGGCGACAGCCAATGCCGGCACACCTTGATAGAAATTCGCATTACCAAGAGCAATATGATAATCGGCAACAGTGGAATCTATAGCCAGAGCACGACGGATGGAACGGTCGGCATCCGAGTACTTTTCCTGTGCCATGTAGGTCAGACCCATGCAATACTCGAAAGTGTCTTTCATGTCGCGGGCTTTTTTTAGCCCTTTGGAGAAAGTCTTTTCGGCCGCCTCAAGTTCACCCAACTCAAGCTGGCAAAGGCCAAGGTAGTGCATCGACTCGTAATGCTTACCCTTCTTATCCAGAGCCAATCGGAACTGATCCCGCGCCGGTCCCCACTTACCCTGGTTGAAATAGATTCGACCAAGCACATAATAGTTATAATGATATGTGGGATCGATTTCAATTTCCTTTTCCAGGCGTACGATAGCTTGGGTGGTGTCGCCCGTAGCCAGAGCGTTTTCGACTACCTCGTTCAGTGTTTCAGCACTTACAGAGACGGTTCCGACAACGGTGATCATGATCACCGCAAACGATAGAGCTAAGATGTTCTGTTTCAATGTCTTCTTGTCCATTTTTACTAACATAAGAGGTCCAATTTATATTATTGACCAATAAAGTCAAGCCCAAAATTCTCACGCTTGCCAATCAATGTAAGACTAACCGAATTTGTGGACTCAACAATAAGGAATCGGTACAATTGATAACCGAAATAGATTACACCTATCAATCCAGCAACAAACCGAGGAAGTACGGATAACCCCGTTGCCGGGTTCAATTGAAGATACAAACCACTGGTCATAATCAGAATTCCAGATATCAGATACATTATACGAGTGGCCTTCGCCATGACCAAACTCCTTTCCTTTATACAGCTACCGAGCAACAGACGATTTCTTCCTTAAGGATTTTCTCCACTGATCAGAGAGCTGTCATTTTATAGTATTATGGTGACAACAAATGTGCCGCAATCCTACCCTAAAGCTAAGCTCAACACAGACAATGAGATAGGAGGCACAACGTCAATTACGGACGAGTACAAATCGGCTGAAACGCAACTCCTGCGCCGAATACCTACCTCCAAATTATTGACCCTATTAAACTATTGTGGTTCGGACACTTGATCCGGTGGTCCCGGATCTTCTCCCCCGAGCCAATCGAACCATATTCGTACGGTTGATTCGTTGAGATAGCGCAGATATATCAAATCTTCAAACGGACGGGGAGAACCATCAAGTCCCATAGCCGGAAAAAACAATATATCGTGGGCACGGGCATTCAGGATATTTCGGGCACGGTGAAAATCGGTACCGACAGCAGTAAGATGGCTTTTCCCTACGGTATCAATAGAAACCCGACAACTTATCAGTTCAGGGGTCATTCCCTGGTAAAATGAGTCAAGAATTTCGCCCGACCATTCCCGTTTGGGTACTGGCGGAAACACGAGGCCAATAGTATCCGGTAGCAACCTGACACGAGCTCGATCCCAGGGTTTCAGTTCGGAGGTAGCCTTGGGGTCCATCGGGGTAGCCGGATATTTCACCATCGGGTAGAACGAAACAATCAGGAAACTACTCGACTCAACCGCACGACCATCGATTTTCAACGGCGTGTAATCTCCCCAGTGAATCGCTGACTTTATCTGATTGCTGAAATCTGGACTGGTTTCGAGGATTAGCTCGGTCGCCAGCACATCCCCGACATTATCCAAGTCCACCCGATACAGCTTAAACGGGTAACTCTGCCAGCGGTACACTGTGTTGAAATCATAGCTGTACGATGGAAAACGGGTAAGAGTCGGAATATCAATCCCAAGCACTCCCATCGCCCGCCAGTATAAATTGTAGTAACGAACAGTCTGATTGGGGGCGACCGGAAAACGGACAATCGGTTCGGCCGTCACACTACCTATCTGAATATCCACCAGTAATGACATCGGCGACACAACCTCACCGATCAAACCTGGCTCAAAATGGTACCGTTCCAGGAACGGACGGTATCGCTCGGCGTACTCGGAATCGCTGGGCGTCACGGGCATGATGCCGCACACCTTGCCAGTCGCGTCAATTTCCAGAACAATCGGCACCAAACGTTCAGCTTCTTTCGGTACAATAGTGCTGTAGGTACGATTATTCATTTCAAATGGAGTCGCTGAAACCGGATAGGGCAGGGTGAAACCGAAGTGCGTTGGTCGTAATGCAATTGGTCGGGACAGGTCAACCAGCGACAAATCGGGTCCGCCACAGCCAAACAGCCAAATAAGGCCGAACAACATCGCTAAGATAATCACTTTGAAGAAATTCATATCTATACTACCATCAAACTATCAAGTTGCCTGTAAACCAGTGTCGCTCTATACTGACCACAAACAGGAATATACGTTTTGGAACTTCAGCGAACACAACAAACACAACAAAAACAACTTTCTCGGAACATCTGGACATCGTGGGTGGGCTATGCACTACGTATCGCTATCGGTTTCCTGTTTGTGCCATATATCACGTCAGTGATGGGTGATGCCCGTTACGGCGTATGGGTAATTGTCTTCCAAACCATAAACTATTTTACCATGCTTGATTTCGGTCTGGAAAAAGCACTCCTGCGCTTCGTTTCCAAAAACCTGGCAAAATCCGACTTCCCGGCCATCAACCGCATCCTCAACACGACTTTCAGCATCTACCTCGTCATCGGCACCTTAATCATTGTCAGCGTCTGGCTGACATCAACCTTTTTGTTCTCTTTCTTCCAAATTGGTGATCCGGAGTTGATGCTCGAAGGCCAGCGGGCATTGGTTATAATCGGTTTCTACATGGGCTTTCGTTTCTACCTGTTGCCTTTTGCCGGATCACTCGGCGCCTTCCAGCGGTTCGACATTTCCAATCTACTGCACATGCTTGAAGATCTCCTGCGGGCCGGTCTGATGGTTTGGCTGTTGGCCTCAGGTTGTGGGTTGGTGCCGCTGGCGTGCGCGATTCTTGGTATGAGCCTGCTCAAACAGGTGGCGGCGATCATCTGGTTGAAACGGCTTTACCCCCAGGTTCAGTTTGCCCCGCGACTAACCCAAAAAAACGGCGTGCGTGAACTGTTTGACTACTCCAAAATCACCTTCGGCATAACCCTGGCCTGGCTGATGATTTTCAACACTGATGCTGTTATCTTAGGCGCGCTGGTTTCTTCTTCGGCGGCCGGAATCTACGCGCCGGGCGCTCAGTTGATGCTGTATCTGCGCAACGCGGTCAATGTGATTGCCTCTCCCCTCACCGTCGCGGTCTCGCAGATGGAGGCGGCCGGCGATATGGATGGTGTGCGACGCCTGTATATCAAAGGTGTGCGGTACACCTCGTTTCTGGCATTCTTCATGGCCACCGGCGTTATCATCTACGCTCGACCATTCACTCATCTCTGGCTGGCTCCGGAGTTTGCCGAGGCGGCCGAGGTCATGCGGGTACTGGCAGTCAGCTCGGCGTTTTTCATTCCGCAGATTATCGGCAATGCGATCTTGTTCGGGATCGACAAACATCGCCTGCTACTGCGAGTCCTGACAATAGAAGCGGCTATCAAAATCATCCTATCGCTGATACTAATACCAACCTACGGTATGATTGGGATGGCGTATGCCGCGGCCATACCACAATTGGTTCTCTACATCACGCTCTATCCGGTGTTGATTGGTCGTGCGCTAAGTATGTCACCGGCGACGATCCTGTTCACTATGGTGCGGTCAGGACTGCCCGCGATGTTTGTTACCCTACCGGTAGCTATCATCATGCGCGTACTGGTAGCGCCACTCGGCTGGGGATCGCTCGCGGCTAACGTCGGAGCTGTCTGCATCCCAGCGATTATTGCTGGCTGGTTCGTAATGACAACTGAAGATCGTGCGTCCGTGCGCCGCCGACTTGGGTTCTGATCTCTCAGGGTGGCCCACCCGCCACCCGCGTCTCAATAAAAACCGGATTCCTCTTGACAATTTGCAATCAATTGTGCTTCTTACACAAATGATTTGTGTTGAAATGATTCTTGGTGTAATAATTGATTGGCTGACGTGTGAAAAGACGAGAGGTGTGGCGTAATATGTTGTTGTATATATTGTTACGTAATTCAATAATCTGTCAGTGTGTTGAAACTGTAACAATTCCTACTTTGAGGGACGCAAATGAATAAGAAATCGAACGGACTATCGGACTCGCCGGTGCAAATACCTTCGGTACCGAAGGCACGATATGACCTTCAAGTTCTACGGTCTCTGAGGAGAATCATTCGTGCAGTTGATATATATTCCCGCAAGTTGAAGACAACACATCAACTAACAGCCCCCCAGTTGATTTGTTTACTCTGCGTAGTGGAAGAAGGCCCCTTGAACTCTGCCGCCATCTCCAAGAGCATATTTCTTAGCCCAAGCACAATTGTGGGAATCCTCGACAGGCTCGAGTCACGCGATTTGGTGTCAAGAGAACGGGATAGCAATGATCGACGAATTGTGAATGTAACAGCATCCGACCAAGGAATAAAGCTTGCGAAATTAGCACCGTCACCCTTGCAGGATAATCTAGCAAACGCACTTCTACAATTACCTATGTTAGAGCAGGCCACAATTGCACTCTCCCTTCAACGAGTTGTTGATCTAATGGAAGCTGAGCAACTAGACGCTGCTCCAATTCTTGAAACAGGCCAACTGGATGTAATTGGAGAAAAAGATGCTGATTCAGAAACGCCAGAAGGTCAAGAGCCAAACCACAAAAGAACAAAGGAGTGATTAGCGGATAATGTCGATGACATTGGCTGGATATGAGTTTGAAGGGCCTGTAATGAATAGCAGTGATCTGGACCCACTTCCTGGTGTTTTCGCAGTGATTACAGTTTGGGATACATCCCCTGTATTGATAGATGTAGACTCAGGGGCAAATACCCGTGAATCTGTCAAAAGACACCCAAGAAAGAGAGTGTGGCGAAGGCTATCAAAACCCGTTGGACATGTCTTTGTAGCACGATATCAAAATACAGATGACAAGAAACAACGAGAAGCACTGGTAAATGACATTCGTAGAACAATGGATGTCCCGTGTGGAAACTGACGGCAAACAGTTAAGCACTTAAATAGGAGTTTGATATTGTGAATGATTCATTCGATGACGATATGGCATCTACCCGGCCTGAGGACAAAACAGAAAGAAGGTCTTTACCCTCCACTCAGGATGCTGTTGATAATAAGAAATCAGAAGTAACAATACACGAGTTGCGCCAATTTGATGACTTTCCTGAATGGATAAACCCCGAAAGTTTGGCCAATTTCCTTTATGAAAGTCTTAAGCCGTATGAAGACCCCCTGCCTGTAGTAAGACAGGGTATGTTTGATGCCTTAGAACCAAGCAATGGAGAGCCAGGCTTTGTGCTTGTTGCAGAGATAGATCAGAAAGTAGTAGGTGCCCTTCTAATGTTACGAACCGGCATGAAAGGTTACATACCGGAGAATCTTCTACTGATGGTGGCTGTTGATCCGTCTACCCGGGGTAAAGGTGTTGGGGCACAAATCATCAAACGCTCCTTTGAGCTTGCTGATGGTGATGTGAAGTTGCACGTTGAGTACGATAATCCTGCAAAACGACTCTATGAGCGCCTCGGAATGACAAGCAAGTATGCCGAAATGAGGTATAACAAGTGAACCGAGTTACGATTGATCTTCAAAAGCTCAGACATAACATCAAGATTCTAAAAGGTTGGATGGAAGAGCATGAGGCTACCTGGACTGTCGTAACTAAAGTTCTCTGTGGTCATACTGATACTCTCCGCGCTCTGCAGTTGTTAGGGATTCGCTCAATGGGAGATTCTCGTCTGGCCAACCTGCAAGCAATTGACAAGATTATCCCTGATTTTGAATCATGGTATCTTCGAGTAGCGGATATGTCGTCTGTACGGAATGTTGTAGGCTTAGCCGATGTGAGTTTGAATAGTGAAATTGAAGTGATCAATTCACTAAATGAACAAGCACGCAAACTCAACAAGACGCATCGTATAATTATAATGATTGAACTTGGTGATTTGCGAGAGGGCATTCTGCCTGGATCTCTAATAAAGTTCTATGAACAAGTTTTTGAGCTATCCAATATAGAAGTCATAGGTATCGGGGCTAATCTCGGGTGTCTGGCGGGGGCAGTACCAAATATCGACCAGTTCACACAGCTCGCTCTATATCGTGAGCTCCTGGAACTAAAGTTCAAACGCAAACTATAACTAATTTCAGCAGGATCTTCAGCAGTACTTCCGCTGCTCCTTGAGGGCACGCTACCGAAAGCGATCAATCACTTCCGTATTGGGGAAGCAATTTTCCTGGGGACTGATCTAGTTAATGGTGGGACCCTGCTCGGGCTGAAAGATGATGCCATCATCCTGGAGGCTGAGATTGCAGAGATCAAAGAAAAAGGGCTAGTTCCACTTGCGGAAACCATCTCGATGACACCCTTCGAGTCGGATCAGGTAAATGGAGAATTATCCCCAGGGCAAAGAGGTTATCGCGCATTAGTAAGCGTTGGTCAACTTGATACTGAGATTACCGGGCTAACACCTGTTAACTCCGAATATCACATTGCCGGTGCCAGCAGTGATGTCACTGTTGTGAATACAGGTGACGACCAAGGTGGATTGCAAGTTGGTGATACCATTAAGTTTCGGCTCAACTATGCGGCACTGCTTCGTCTCATGAGTGGCAAGTACATAGATAAAGTTGTCACACCTTCGCTCGACAAGTATGAGAACCTTCCCGAATCAGAGCTTTTGGAAGTTGAACCTGCTGTGGAAATAGTCACGGAAGAGAACTCCGGACAATGAAGTACGTTGAGTTGAGAAAGCAGTTACACCGTTTACCAGAGTTGTCCGGACAAGAGAGAAACACTTCCAAAACAATTCTCTCTTTTCTCGAATATTGCAAGCCTGACAGATTAATCACAGAAATTGGGGGCTACAGCCGGGTGGCCCACCATTGTGGGCGGCAGACGCCCTCGTCTGCCCCGTAGGATTCACCTTTCCGATGTGTGGCGGCGGGTTTGAAGCGGACCTGCCCTACCGCTGACCTTTGATATGTCTTGTTTCGTCATCCTTGTGGAAGCAAGGACCCAGTTGTCTCCTTACGAGAGCCGCATTATGATTCATAGCTTACAGATGTTACGACCACAACTGGATGCTCGCTTTCGCGAGCACGACAAATATGTGCCCAGCCACGTAGGTCGAATCCAGACCATCCTGATATAATCGAAGGACGGGCGGTTTCGACAACCGAAGATGGCAGGAGCACAGGGATCCTGCCCTACAAGAACTACCGCACCAGACGCACGGTACCATTCGACCTTTCGGCAAGCTCAAACCCGACCTACGGTCCCCTCCCGCCGCTGTGATCCGGCATCTTTCGCTTGCTCTTGAGCCACTCAATAATTAGTTTCTACCAACTGGTCTAATATCACACGGAAGGAACGCCATGCCGAAGAAAACGATTCCCAGGAAAAAGAAACGCTCCAAAATATCACCGCAGGACCTGTTCCGCCTTCGAGTAGCTACCGGACTTGAAATCTCCCCGGATGAGAAACAAGTAGCCTACTGTATCGAACGAATGGACGAAAAAGAGCTTAAGTATTTCACTAATATTCACATGCTTGATGTCGCTACTGGTAAATCACACCAGTTCACACATGGCAATCAGGCCGACGGTCAACCGGTCTGGTCACATGATGGAACCCAACTGGCGTTTGTTTCGACCCGCGACAAGAAAACCGGCATTTACCTGATGCCTGCCAGTGGTGGAGCGGAACGGAAACTGTTGGAAATCGAGGGCATGTTGAGTTGCCTGCAGTGGAGTCCGGACGACAAGCATCTGGTGTTCGGTCTGCAGTACCATGACTCACATTTCATCAAAGACGAAAAAAAGAAGAAAGAGCCGCCGGTATTCCGACACATCACTCGTTTCTGGTTTCGGCTGGATGGACTCGGCTACCTTCCGCAGGACTCGGCCCAGATCCATGTGCTGAATATCGAGACGGCTAAACTCCGCAAAGTGACCAAAGGCAAACGTGACAATCGCTCACCCCACGTCTCCCCCAACGGCCAGTGGATCACCTTTGTATCCAATCGATCCAAAGACCCTGATCTCGAGGGACTGCGTGACGATCTGTTTGTAATTCCTTTTGAAGGCGGCAAAGAGCGAAAAGTGTCTACCCCGGCTGGTCCGATTCACGGTCCGCGCTTCTCACCCGACAGCAAGACAGTTGCTTATCTTGGCCACGACAACCCCAATGACGCCTGGGGAGTAACCAATGTCCACATCTGGAAAGTCGGACTGAACAACCGTCCGGCGGCGCGCGACCTAATGCCCAAATTTGACAACATGGCATATGACTCATCGATTAACGATGTATCCGATTTCCACGGTGAAGGTCAGTTGTTCTGGTCGGCCGATGGTCGCCGCTTGTATTTTGGCGCATCCGATACCGGTGCCACAAATATATACTCGGTACCGGCCGGGGGGGGACATCCCAATAAGGTTTTTGCGGGTAAGTGCCATGTTAAGGGATTCTCCGTTAACGGTCGCACACGGACTGCGACGTTTATCTATTCCGACCTAAAGAACCCGGGCGAGATTATGACCTGCCCGTTAACTGTGGGAGCCGAGAAGCGGGCAGTGCTAAAAACCGATCTCAACCCATTCCTGCGAACTGACATCGATACCAGCAAGATGCGCGAAGTCTGGTTCAAATCATTTGACGGCACCAACATTCAAGGCTGGGTTGTCCTGCCACCAGGTTTCAAACCGACCCATCGCTATCCGGCTATTCTTCAAATCCACGGTGGCCCAAGGGCACAGTATGCGTTTACTTATTTCCATGAAATGCAGTACCTCGCCGCATGTGGGTATGTGATTTTTTACACCAATCCACGGGGTGGCTCCGGTCGGGGCGAGACATGGGCTGATGCTATTGCCGGTGGCTGGGGTGATCTCGATTACCGAGACTGCATGGCGGCGGCCGACTGGCTGGAGAAACAAAAATATGTCAACAGCAAACGGATGGGCGTCACCGGCGGTTCGTACGGTGGCTACATGACCAACTGGATGATCGGGCATACCAACCGGTTCAAAGCGGCGGTCACCCAGCGTTCAATTGCCGACCTCAAATCGTTTGTTGGCTCATCCGATTGCGGTTTTGAGCTTCAGCGTGAATTTGATGGCTGGCCGTGGACTAACCCTGAGAACTACGAGAAGTGCTCACCAATCACGTACTACCGGAAGGTCAAGACTCCGGTGCTGATTATCCACTCCGAGCAGGACCTGCGCTGTCATATTGAACAGGCGGAGCAGATGTTTGTCATGCTCAAGGCGTTGGGCAAAAAAGTGGAGATGGTCCGATTCCCGGAAGAACCACACGGTCTGTCACGACACGGTCGACCGGATCGCCGCATCGCCAGACTGGAATGGATTCGCAAATGGTTTGATCGCTATCTAAGAGGAAAATAATCAGGACCGGGGGAACAGAAACAATCTACAATGAGGTCGCTTGGCGGCCTCATTGTATTTTGCTCACTGTTTGCGCTTGTCCAGCCAGTGTTTCTTGAGGTAAGCCTCAGCTTCCTCGAGAGTACGAAAGGTTTTTGAAATCTTCTTGGTACCACCCTTATCGAACATCTCGTTAAGCTGTCTGAAAGTGCTCACATTATCTATAACAAAAAGGGACAACGCCACACCGTTCTCTCTCGACCACGCCATGTGGCGACCAATTACGTCAGTGACTTCATCACGCGAAGTCTTCCAGCTTGTCAAGTCGGCGATCTTCGCCCACGGTTTACCCAGCAGGGGAGCCATATCCTCCACAAAATCAGTATGGTACCGTTTTGCGGTCTCAGCCTGCCACCGCCCGTGAACCTTGACACGAATCACGGCATCGCCTTCGTCAACATCTATCGTGTACTCCAAGCTCCAGCTTGCCATAGTGCCTCACTCCAGTCTCCGTGAAGGAGTTTAACTGGTTGGTTTGGTATCAAATCTTATCTGTTTGTTTGCGCCAGATCAATCACTCGATAAATATTTTTCTGATGCGTTGTCCGGGTTGAAACAATCTGGTTTCAGCGGCGCACTGGAATTATACACAGATAAATAGATTATGCAAAGGAAACTTTGAGCCTTTTCTGCTTCCGGTGACAGCCGCCAATTGCCAGCTACCACCGGAAGAACATGCTGACTCTTAATTCGACAGATTGATCCCCACAAAAACTCCACGCGGAGCCGAACCATAATACAGGACTTCCTCATACTCGGCATCCAGAAGATTCTCCACTCGAGCATGAAATCCGACCGACGGAGAAAGCTGGTATGTTGCGCCCAGATCGACAGTGGTGTAGTCCATCAGCACTACCCGCTCGGCGGGCCAGGTGGAGAAATCCAGGTCGGCTCTTCTGCCCTTGTGAGAAACCGCGAGAATCATCGCAAGGCGATCGGTCAGATCACCGGTCGCGCTCAAGTTGAGTTTGTGCCGTGGCCGACGCAGGAGCGCTTCTCCCGGATTGGCATCGTTGCCAGTGAGGGTGTTGGTGTAGTCGATCCGGATGGCCAACCCCGGTGTTTCAAACGAGGCGAATATCTCCCCACCTCGAATTGAGGCCGAGGCGACATTGCTCATGACACCATCGTACTGAATAAGATCAGTGAAACTGGTATGGAAATAGGTCACGCCAAACGATAGTCGATCATTGACCAGTCTACTCTCGACACCAACCTCCCAGCCTTCGCTCGTCTCCGGCTTCAAGTCCGGATTGCCGGTGGCATCATCGTGAAGTTGCACCAGAGAAGGAGCCTTGAAACTGGTACCGTAAGTTGCCCTCAGTTTCAGCCTGGCCTGATCCAATAGGTAGGCGGTGGTGACCCGATAGGTCGGTTCTGATCCGAATTTATCATGTTTGTCTGATCGCACACCCAGGGTCGCGTGCCAGTCAGGCATCAAGCTGAGTTCAGCCAATCCATACAAACCGGTGGTGCGCTCACTCAATCCCTCAAGAGTATCGGTGTAGGTGAAATACTCGGACTCGTAGAACAGAGATTGATTCATTTCTTCCCGTTCCGATTCCAAACCGAAAGTGAAATACCCAATCGACTCGAACTTGAGCATGTGTTGCCAGTCGATTTTCAGGCGTTGGCCATCGTAGCTGGTGAGGCTTGAATCAAACGAGTGCGCCGGGTCGGTAATATCCTGCGCCGTCCGTTCAAACTTCACCAATGAGAACCCGACCCGTTGACTCCAAATGGAGCGCTCCGGCCGGTGTGTGAGATTAGCACCAAATTGTCGTTCTTTGGAGTTGAGTGTATAATTGGGGTCATCAAGTATTCCGCCCGCCTGGTCGAGTTCGGCATCGGCTTCAGTCAACTGTCCTGCCAGGCGCAACTCGATCGAATTGGTTGCCTTGATGCCCAGGTTGGCGCTGATGGTGGTGTTGTCATAACCATCTGCTTCAGTGTTGCCACGGTTCTCGGCGGCGGCTGAGAGGCCATCGGTGTCATGTCTCGACAGGCTCACCGAGTAATCGACCTTCTCCTGCCCGGCTCGCACGGTCAGGTTTTCCCTAAACGTCCCTCGACTACCCAACTCGGAATTCAGAGCAACAGACATTTTACCAAAGGCACGTTTGGTGAATATCTGCACCACCCCACCGACAGCGTCGGAACCGTACAGAACGCTTTGAGGTCCGCGAAGAATTTCGATCCGTTCGATATTGTCGGTCGGCAGGTTGGCCAGGTTGGCCGCTGTCGAAGGTGTGCTCGGGTCATTCAATTCAACGCC